>PFPL01000005.1 GCA_002793035.1 Candidatus Magasanikbacteria bacterium CG_4_10_14_0_2_um_filter_33_14 | reverse complement strand
TTGAAGACAAAATTAGTTTGAACAATCCAGAATTTTTGGATATGAGAACTGTAGATGCTAATTTCCTAAATTGGATTACAGACAATAAAATATCATACAAGCTAGGTACAGAAACAAAAGAAGTTTCTTTCTAATTTGTTGGAATAGAGATGAAAACCACTAACATAATCGTTAGTGATTTTTTTGTTGATTATATCAACTAAACAATTTTATCTATTTTAAATAACCCAAGGGGAGTTTGAGGGGGAAACTGTTTGTCCCGACAAGTCGGGATTAGTTATAAAAAGTAAGGACTATTCTGTAAAAATATTCCTTCAATCTTTTTTTCAATGTTATTATCTAACTAAAAATCATACTTTATTCCAAATTATGACAAAAACTTTTAGTTAACATTTTATTATCCAATATTGCCCAAATCTCCCCTATCTTGTATAATATAGGCACTAATCAATATATTATGAACAAAGACCAAAAGTATAACGAAAAATCTATTCTCACCTTAATATTGGCTTTATCTCCGTATTTATTACCTTATCTGCTAAAAATATTCCATAATTCAAACATAACAATGATAATTTATATACTAGGCCAAATATTGGGAATCAGTGGCTTAATATTAGGTATAAAAATACTTAAAGAAAATAAAAAAAATATATTTGCAATTATTTCAGTTATTCTTGGTGTCTGCACAATAATTCTTTTTATATTTACTACACTTGTTGCACTTTCAGGAAGTTATTCTTCCAATATATATTACAATTATTAGTAATTGAACAAACATGATAAACAAAACCAAACAAGAACTCCTAGCTCGCCTCAAAAAAATCCAAGAAGCTCTAAGCAAAACCAAAGATATAGAGATGAAAAAATTGGCCGGCCTGGGTGATGAAATCTCCTCTGCTTTTGAAAAAGCCTTGTCCGCAATAGAAGCCAAGAAAAATGTTTTTAAAGAACTAAGAGAAAATAAACCAAAACTAAAAAAATGGCGATTAAACTGGCTCAAAAGTTTTTGGCCAATAAATTTCCGTTACCTATTTAGCATGCCATTTATTTATGGTATGATTATTCCAGGTATTATCTTTCATATTTGTCTTGAAATTTATCATCGTGTTTCTTTTCGCTTCTACGGTATTCCTCGCGTCAGATCACGAGATTATTTTGTTTACGACCGCCATCTTCTCCCCTATTTGAATTGGTTTGAAAAAATAAATTGTTTTTACTGTAGCTATTTCAACAATCTTTTGCGCTTCGCCACCGAAATCGCTGGCCGTACAGAGCGCTACTGGTGCCCGATAAAATACGCGAGACGAGTAACTAAGACTCATTCTCAATATAATAAGTTTGTCGATTATCTCGATGCTCCTCATTTCCGCGAAAAATGGGAAGAATTACGTGATTTTTCAGATATCAAAGATATTGAAAAAAAAGAAAACAAAAAGAAAGATGAACATTGTGATGATTGTGATTTTATTGAAAAGAAAAACAAATAAACACTTCAACAAAAAACACTGAAAAAATTGGTGTTTTTTGTTTAAAATAAGCCCTTATTGCCTAATTCAAAGCTTTTTGATATATTAAGAGTAACATAAAAGTCAATAATAAATATGCCTAACAGAAATCAGACAATCAACGGGCTCATAAAAATTATAGAATCATACGACAAAAAAGCAGATTTCGAAATGATCCGCCTGGTTTATGATTACGCCAAAGATGCTCATGAAGGACAATTCCGTAAATCTGGTGAACCATATATTATCCATCCCCTAGCTGCGGCCTACATCCTCGCCAACATGTCTATCGACCCCGTCATCATCATGGCTACACTACTACATGATGTACCAGAAGATACAGATAGAACTCTAGCAGATTTGGAAAAAAACTTTGGTAAAGAAATTGCTTCACTGGTCGAAGGTATTACCAAACTCGGAAAATTGAAATATCGTGGTGTCGAAAGATATATAGAAAACTTACGTAAAATGTTTATCGCCATGGCCGAAGATGTCCGTGTTATGATTATCAAGTTTGCTGATAGAATCCACAACTTGTCTACACTAGACGCACTACCTCCACAAAAACGCTATCGTATTGCCCTAGAAAGCTTGGAAATCTACGCGCCTATCGCTAATCGTCTTGGTATGGATGAGATGAAAGGTCAACTAGAAGATTTGTCTTTCAAATTTGTTTATCCAAAAGAATATGAAAGAGTCAAAAAATTACGTGATGAAAAATTGCAAGGAAAAGAAAAATATTTCAAACACATTATAAATATTACACAAAAAGAATTAGAAAATTCTAATATTTCTGTTATCTCCATCCATGGACGTAATAAAAAACTTTATAGTCTTTACAAAAAAATGCTGGATAAAAACAATGAGATAGGCCGTATTTATGATATCGTCGCCATTCGTATCATTGTTGACAATATCGCTAAGTGTTATGCCACTCTTGGTATTTTACATAGCATCTGGAAACCAATAAAAGGACGTATCAAAGACTATATCGCCCAACCAAAACCAAATGGTTATCAATCTCTCCACACGACAGTTTTTGCTGAAGGTGGCGAACCTGTAGAATTCCAAATTCGTACGCTTGATATGCACGAAGATGCTGAATATGGTATCGCAGCACATTGGCACTATGATGAACACGGTAGTAAACGTCCTCACAAAGAAATAAAATGGGTTCAAGAACTAGCTCAAATCCAAAAAGATATTCTAAACAAATTGTCAGACTTGGAAGAAATGAAAGTAGATTTCTTACAAACTAGAATTTTTGTACTTACACCAAAAGGTGACGTGATAGATTTGCCAGAAGGAGCAACTCCTGTGGACTTCGCGTATCACATTCACTCTGATATTGGTAACAAATGTATAGGTTCTAGAGTAAATGAAAAAATGGTCAGTCTAGATACTGAACTAAAAAATGGTGATATAGTCGAAATAGATACTGACAAAAATCGTAAAGGACCTAGTCCTGATTGGGCTAAGTTTGTAAAGACTCATACAGCCAAAGCTCATATCGCCAACTTCACCAAACAAAAAAATGGTATTGCCAGATTTTTCAATATTCTGCCGAAAAAAGGTGAAAAATAATAACAGCAGAATAAGCAAGGTCAGCAGAATAAGATATAAAGATTGCAAAAATTGATAAATTGTTAAATTGCTACAGTAAAAAACAATTTATCAATTTAACCATTTAACAATAAAAAAACGTATTCATCACAAAATACGTTTTTTTAATATATATTTTTAAAAACTAAGACAACTCACTAATCAACCTTTTCAACTCCTCTGTCGAGTCATAACTAATCATTATTTTGCCTTTCTTAGTAGTACCAGATATATTTACTCTAGAACCTAGACGTTCTTCAAGCATTTTTTCTTGAGCAGCGATATTATGATCTTTGACAGCTTTGTTATTATTTTTTTTGCCAGATACCAAACTCTCTACATCACGCACACTCATCTTCGTCCCCATCATACTTTCAAACATTTCCAATTGATCTTTCTCACTATTTAGACTAAGTAAGGCTCTAGCTTTACCAGCACTCAAGTCCCCTTTTGTCAAAGCTGTTTGAATACGCTCTGGTAAATCAAGGAGTCTAATAGTATTAGCAAGAGCCGAACGACTTTTACCAAGTTGCTCTGCAGCTTGTTCTTGGGTTAAATTGAATTCTTCTAACAATCTAGAATAAGCATAAGCTTCTTCAATAGGATTCAAATTATGTCTTTGGATATTTTCTACAAGAGCTAATTCCAATTTTTCTTGTTGAGTAGCTGTACGCACCAAAGCTGGCACTGTAGACAGACCTGACAAACCAGAAGCTCTAAGACGTCTTTCACCAGCAATCAGCTCATACCCACCTTCTTGCCTCTCTGTGACGACAAGAGGTTGCATGATACCATGTTTCTGGATAGACAACACCAAACTATGCAATTCTTCTTCATTGAACTCTTTTCTTGGCTGTTCAGGATTTGGCACGATATCAGTGATATTTATCTGCAAAACTCTATCATTATCATTAACAATACCAGTCTCTTTACGAATGATATTTCTGACTTTTTTTTGTTGAGGTATAAGTGAACCCAAACCTTTTCCAAGAGCCATACGTTATAGTTAAAATTTGTAAAAAATGTTTTATGTAAAAAATTACAACTTCCAAACTACAAAATCCAAATAAATTACAATTTACAATAAACAATTTTGTAATTTGTTATTTATATATTATTTGGGATTTGTTTATTTAGTTTGAATGTTTTTCAATCAATTCTCTTGCCAAACGTTCATAAGCTTTTGCACCTTTACCACGTGGTTCGTAATGCAAAATTGATTGTCCAAAACTTGGAGCTTCTGCCAGCTTTATGGTACGAGGGATAACTGAACGAAAAATATTATCTGGAAAATATTTATAAAGTTCATTCATTATTTCAGTAGAAAGTTTGGTACGTTTATCAAACATTGTAAGCACTGCTCCCAAAATACTCAAATCTGGATGAATATTATTTTTTACAAGTTCCACAGTCTTGAGTAATTGACTAAGACCTTCCAAAGCATAATATTCTGCTTGCACAGGAATAAGTAATTCATGAGCAGCTGCCAATCCATTGATAGTCAAGAGACCTAGAGATGGTGGACAGTCAATTATAATATAATCATAAGCATGACTTACTTCTGACAATAAATCACGAAGTTGAAATTCTCTATTTTCCACATCCACAAGCTCGATAGCCGCAGCAGCCAAATCTTGAGTAGCAGGTGCAACTCTCAAACCATCATGAGCAGTATTGAAAATAATATCATGAATTCTTCTCTGTTTAGCAAGAGCTTCATAAATCCCAAATTCAAGATTATCTCTATCCACACCAAGACCACTGGTTGCATTTCCTTGTGGGTCCAAATCTACCAATAAAACAAACTTGCCCATTTCAGCCAAATAAGCGGCCAAATTGATAGCTGTAGTAGTCTTACCTACTCCACCTTTTTGGTTAACAACAGCGATGGTTTTTGACATAAAATTCTAATAGGCTAATATAAATACTAAGTAATATAATTATAGCAAATATTGACAAATTCCACAATAATCGCTATAATTATTCCGTTGTTAAAATGTTCTTACAATCAAACAAATATGCTCGAATGGCTCCCGTAAAGTAGAAACTAGCGTTTCACTTCAGGGCTTACGGATTAAAAGCATAATACGTACACCAAATTTTGAACTAAGGGCGTCAAGCAGTGAGCTACGAAGTAAGATCTACGGCATGACAAAACTATAAAACCATGCACTACGTTTACATTTTAAAAATGTCCAACGAAAAATTGTATACAGGAAGATCAGATGATTTAAAAAGACGTCTGAATGAACATAATAATGGTAGAGTTAAATCAACAAAAAATTATCGTCCATTAAAATTAATATATTACGAAGCTTTTTTAGAAAAAGAAGATTCTGTACGAAGAGAATTATATTTGAAAACTAGTACAGGAAAAAGAATGTTAAAATTGCTTCTTAAAAAATCAAACAACTAAATATGCCCGAATGGCGGAACTGGTAGACGCGCACGACTCAAAATCGTGTTCCTTCGGGAGTGAGAGTTCGATTCTCTCTTCGGGCACAACTATAATAAAAAATAAAAATACCCTCAA
>PFPL01000042.1 GCA_002793035.1 Candidatus Magasanikbacteria bacterium CG_4_10_14_0_2_um_filter_33_14 | reverse complement strand
AAATAATTTATGGAAATAGACCCATATCTAATAAACCCAAAAAAGAAAATAAGTTTAGATGGTAAGTACAAATTGTCTTGGACAGAGGATAGTCTATATACTACAAACAATGTTGATGATTCTATTACTACTTCAGGTACTTCTCATTTAGGCTCTAGCTTCTATGACAATAAGAAGATTTTTTGGTTTTTGGTTTTTATTGTTTCTGTTTTCTCAATAATTTTAGGTAGGGGATTCTTTTTACAAATTTTGATGGGAGATGAATATCGTGCACAAGCTGAAGGAAATAGACAAAGAATTATTCCTATTATTTCAGAACGTGGTTTGGTTTTTGATAGAAATAATATACAGCTTACCCAAAATATTCCTAATTTTTCTTTGACTGTTATCCCAAAAGATTTACCAAAAGAAGAAAACGAATTAAATAATGTAATAGATAAATTAATTTCTATTACAAATCAAGATAAAGCAGAAATAAAAGAAGTGATTGATAAATATAAAGATTATCGTCAAGATTCTATTATAATCGCCGAAGATATTCCATATGAAACAGCTCTAAAAACACAAATAGCCAGAGCTGATTTACCTGGTATAAATGTACAGCTAGGTAGTAAAAGATTATATATAAAAAATTCTTCTTCTACACCAATGTTGGCGTTGGAAGAAACTACTAGTACCATAGATTTTTTACATCCAGAAGACAATGAGAGTGTAAAGACATCTTACAATACTATTTCGCACGTTTTGGGTTATGTAGGTAAACTTTCACCAGATGAATTAGATACTTACTATAGACAAGGTTATTTACCATCTGATTCAATTGGTAAAACTGGTATAGAAAAAATGTATGAGAGTTATTTGCGTGGAACTTATGGAGAAAAAAGAATTGAAGTAAATGCTCAAGGTAGAGAACAACAAGTTTTAGCTGAGAAAGATCCTATAGCTGGCTCTAATCTGATTTTATCTATTGATATTAATATACAAAACAAATTGGAAGATATATTTATTCAAAAGCTAAAAGAATTTGATAAACAAAGAGCTTCTGGTATTGTCATGAACCCCCGTACTGGAGAAATTTTGGCTTTGGTTAGCTATCCTGGTTTTGATAATAATGATTTCTCAGGTGGTATTAGTTCTGAAAAGTATAATGGTTATCTAACTAATGAAAACAAACCTTTGTTTAATAGAGCTATCTCAGGTAGTTTTCCTTCTGGATCTGTAATCAAACCAGCTTTTGCGTCTGCGGCTTTACAAGAGGGTATTATTACTTCTAATACTTCATTTTTGAGTAATGGTGGTTTACGTGTCGACAAATGGTTTTTTCCAGATTGGCAATCAGGTGGACATGGTATGACCAATGTGAGAAGATCACTCGCTTGGTCTGTTAATACTTTTTATTATTATATTGGTGGAGGATATGGAGATTTTTCAGGACTTGGTGTCGACAAAATGAATGAATATTTAAAAAAATTTGGTTTTGGTAAACCTTTAGGTATTGATTTACCAGCAGAAAGTGGAGGATTTATACCAACTCCACAGTGGAAACAACGTGTCAAAGATGAACCTTGGTATATTGGAGACACTTACAATTATTCTATTGGTCAAGGTGACTTTTTGGCGACACCTCTTCAGATTGCCAATATGACAGCTAGTATTGCCAATGGCGGAACTCTTTACAAACCTCACGTTGTCAAAGACATTATAAATCCTGAAACAGGTGAAAAAACAGAAGTAGTTAGCGAAATTTTGGATGAAAATTTTATCTCACCTAGTAATGTAGAGACTGTACGTTTGGGTATGAAAGATTGTGTGGATTATGGCAGTTGTCGACGTCTTTCTACTTTACCTTTTGCTGCAGCCGCAAAAACAGGTACAGCTCAATGGAGTCAAGAAAAAGATAATCATGCTTGGTTCACATCTTTTGCTCCATATGACAATCCAGAAATTGTGATAACCGTCTTAATGGAAGAAGGTGGAGAAGGTAGTACTATTGGTTCTCAGACAGTAGATGCTTTTTATCGTTGGTGGGCTGAATATAGAAATAAATAAATTTGACTTTAATCATAAAGATGCTATACTCTATATTAACAAGTCCGCTTTTGCGGTTCTGTTTTTTTCACTAAATTAAAAACAAAAATATGACAAACGATATCCAATATATGAGTCAACAAAAGTTGGAAAATTTGAAAGAAGAGATGGGCCATCTAAAAAATGTCAAAATTCCTACTATAGCAAAGAGAATTGATGAAGCAAAACAGATGGGTGACTTGTCAGAAAATGCTGAATATCATGCTGCACGAGATGAAATGGTTTGGGCTAAGAGTAGAGTAATCGAATTAGGTCATCTTATTGATAATTCTGAAATTATCTCTGAAGAAAAAAGTGACTATGTACAAATTGGATCTACTATTGTTGTCAAAGTAAATGGTAAAGAAAAAGAATACACTATCGTAGGTGCTCAAGAAGCTGACCCAATAACTGGCAAAATATCCAATGAATCTCCTCTAGGTTCAGCCTTTTTAGGTAGAAAGAAAAAGGAAGAAATACAAGTAGATTTACCTGCAGGAGTACAGGTTTATAAAATTTTGGAAATCAAATAAAATAGCTAAAATAAGCCAAAATACTCCTTTCTCAGGAGTATTTGTATTTTTGGCAATAATCTGCTACAATATGTGGGTAAATTAGCCTAAAAACCTACTTAAATTAAACGATATTACCTATTTAAAATAAATCGATTTAATAATATAAATTTATCAAATAAAAAAGCTTGTCCGCCTTGGGCGGATTTAAAGAGAAAACCTTATGTCTCAACAACCAGAAATCAATATCAATGACGAACGTGAAATACGTCTTCGTAAATTGCATGAATTGGAAGAAGCAGGTTTAAGTATTTATCCTGCTAGAATAAATCGTAAACAAACTATACAAGAAGCACTTGACTCAAAAGAAGATGCTGAACTTAATGTCGTCGGACGTATTATGACGAAGCGTGACATGGGCAAGCTGATGTTTTGTCATCTTCAAGATGAATCCGATCGTATGCAAATAGCTTTCAAACAAGACGAAGTGGGAGTGGACAATTACAAACTATTTAGCAAAAAAATTGATTCTGCTGATATTATTGAGGTAACTGGTACAAAATTCCTTACTCACAAAGGTGAACCATCTATTTTAGTAAAAGAATGGAAACTATTGGCAAAATCTGTTTTGCCATTGCCAGACAAATTCCATGGTCTAAATGATGAAGAAGTTCGTTATCGTAAAAGATATTTGGATTTCTTAGTCAATCCAGAAGAAAAAGAAAAAATTATTGTGAGAGGAAAAATCTTACGTTATATTCGTGAATTTTTACAAAATGAAAACTTTATAGAAGTAGAAACTCCAGTCCTTGAAACAATTTCTTCAGGTGCTATGGCCAAAACTTTTGATACTCACTTGAATGCTTATGATCTTGATGTTCATTTGCGTATTTGTATGGGTGAACTTTGGCAAAAAAGATTGCTAGTCGGAGGTTTTGAAAAAACTTTTGAAATGGGTAGGGCTTTTCGTAACGAAGGAGTAGATCACCAACACAATCCAGAATTTACTATGCTTGAATATTATTGGGCTTATGCTGATTATGAAGACAATATGACAATGCACGAAAAAATGATTCCATATGTTGTCGAAAATTCTATTGGTAAATTGGAAGTAGAAGTAGATGAACACAAAATAAATTTTGCCGGTCCTTATCCTCGCATTTCTTTTCATGATGCAGTACTCAAATTTTCAGGTATTGATATTGATGAATATACAGATTTGGAAGAATTGAAAAAAGTCATGTCAGTCAAAGGTTATGATCATGAAAATCTAACAGAAAGAGGAAAACTTTTGGACAACTTATACAAACAATCAGCTCGCAAAAATTTGATTCAACCAACTTTTGTTTTGAACTATCCGATTGAACTCAAGCCTTTAGCTAAAAAAGCTGAAGACCCACGTTATACCGAGATGTTCCAGCTTATCGTCAATGGTTTTGAACTAAGTAATTCTTATACAGAGCTCAACGACCCTATTGATCAAAGAGAAAGATTCGAAGAACAAGTAAAAAATAAAGAAGAAGGTGATGAAGAAGCCATGGCCAACGACTGGAGTTATGTAGAAGCTTTAGAACATGGCATGCCACCAGCGACTGGTACTGGAATTGGAATAGACAGATTCGCAGCTCTTATCACTGGTTCACACACTTTGCGTGAAGTTACTGCTTTTCCGCTGATGAAGCCAGTTGAAGAAAACTTAGAAAAACTAGAAAAAGAATCTACCTAAAAACTATGAAAAAAGTAATGGTCTTTGGAACATTTGATATTGTGCACTTGGGACACTTGAATCTTTTCAAACAAGCCAAGAAACTAGGGAATTACTTAGTAGTCGTTGTTGGGAGAGATAGTACTTCCAAGAAAATAAAGAAAATTACTTTAGTTCATAACGAAAAAGAAAGATTAGAATTTTTGAAAAACATTAAGTCAGTTGATCAAGCTATTTTGGGAGATAAAAAGAATTATTACAAAGTAATCAAAACTGAAAAACCAGATGTGATAGCACTTGGTTATGACCAAGATAATTTTATTGACAAACTGGAAGACAAAATAAGAGAATTCAAGCTGAATACAAAAGTTGTTCGATTGAAATCTCACAAACCAGAACAACATAAGTCTGGAAAAATAAGACAAAAATTAAGTAAAATGCTATAAAAACATAAGGAATGACAAATTGAGAGAATCGAAATTTGTTAGACTTTGATAACGAAATTCACTTTGTTCATTTCGTCAATCCTTTTGTAAACAAATACATATGATAGAAGAAAAAAGAAAAATTCTAATCGCTACTACCAATGATGGTAAATTTAGAGAAATGAAAAAATTTGTAGCAGATTTGCCATTTGAATTTTTGTCTCTAGCTGATTTACCAGAACATATAGTAGAACCAGAAGAAACAGAAAGTACTATCGAAGGTAATGCTTTGCTCAAGGCCAAATATTACGCTGAAAAAACAGGGCTAATGAGTATCGCGGACGATGGTGGAATTTTCGTGGATGCTTTGGAAGGTTGGCCAGGTGTAGTTAGTGCCAGAGTTGGAGCTGACGCCAAAGAAAGAATAGATATTTTACTAGAAAAATTAAAGGACGTTCCAATGGAAAAAAGACAAGCTGAATTCAGATCTTGTCTTGTTTGTTATGATCCTGATACCAAAAGTTCCTTTTCCAATACTGGAATAAGAAAGGGTAGAGTTCTAGAAACTCCTGTGGAAACGGAAAACTCTTGGGGTTATGATCCTATATTTTTTCTAGATGATTTAGGAAAAACTTATGCAGAGCTCACTCCAAACGAAAAAAATGCAACAAGTCATCGTGGCAAAGCTCTGATAAATATAAAATATTATTTACAAAATCAATATGGTGTCAAACATATTGTAGTGCCTCTAGCTATCATTGTTGAGAAAGGTAAAATACTCATGTCAAAGAGAAATGATCCACACAGACCAGACTTCCATAACAAATGGGAATTCCCAGGTGGAAGTATGGAGTTGGGAGAATCTTTTGAAACAAATGTAACAAGAGAAACTCTAGAAGAAGTTGGTTATGAAGTAGAGGTTGTCAGACAACTTAGTAAAATATATGTAGAAGCTCAAATAGATTCAGTAGTAAAATATCAAGTATATCTTGTACCAATGCTTTGCAAAGTTATTTCCAACACTAATGAAATATCCGACGCTGAGACTTTGGGAGTCGAATGGTTTGATTTGGAAAAAGCTGGTGAAGAAGATATGATTGGGGCTAATAACAAATTGTATCAAGAAATTTTGCCGGAATTGATTGGATATTCTAATAGTTTATAAAATATGATTGAGAGAGAAAAAAGTATAGAAAAATATGCTGAAATGTGTACAGTTGAGGTATATAATAAAAAATCTTTGACAAATTTAAAAAGAATTTATCAAGATGAAGAATCATATAGAATACGTTGGACATTTAATACTACTGTTAATGGTTGGAAAATAAAAATAGCTACAGGGTCTTATCATCAGGAGATGGATAGTGAAGCGTATTCTAATGGTAATTATGGCTACGTCAATAAAAAAAATATTACAACAGAAATGCCGGATCCAACATGGTCAAAGGTAAATATTAAACAATTACCAATACCTGTAGAATCGATCAAAATTGCTATAGAAAATTTCTTAAATAAAATAAATTAAAAAAATTTTATTAATAAGCTAATATGTTAGACATAAAATTTATTCGCGAAAATAGCGAACTAGTAAAACAAAATTGTGTAAATAGAAAAGTAAAAGTAGATATAGACAAACTACTTGAACTTGATGTACAAAAAAGAGAAATACAAACTCAAGTAGAAGAACTTCGTTCAACGAGAAACAGCGGTTCAAAAGGCAAACCAACAGAAGAAGAAATCAAGCAAATGCGTGAAATCGGGGAGAAAATAAAATCTCTAGAAGAAGGAATGAAAACTATTGAAGAAAGTTATATGGATCTTATGCTTCAAGTACCAAATATGACTCACGCACAAAGTCCGATTGGTGGAGAAGAAGATTTTGTCACAGTCGAAGAAAGAGGAACAATCCCAAATTTTGATTTCGAAGCCAAAGATCACGAAGAACTAATGACAAATCTTGATTTGATAGATTTCGAACGTGGTGCCAAAGTGACTGGTAGTAAATTTTACTTTGTCAAAAATGACATGGTAAGACTAAATCAAGCTATGCTAAATTATGGTATGGAGATTTTGTCTAATCATGGTTACAACCTAATTGAAACTCCAGATCTTGCTAAACACGAAATATTACTTGGTGCTGGTTTCAATCCTCGTGGCAATGAAAAACAAATTTATAATATTGATGACGAAGGATTGAGTTTAGTTGGCACTGCAGAAATCACTATGCTTGGCTACCATGCTGATGAAGTTTTGGATTTGAGTTCTGGACCAAAGAAATATGCAGCTATGTCTCACTGTTTCCGTACCGAAGCTGGTGCTTATGGTCGTACTAGCAAAGGTCTTTATCGTGTTCACCAATTCACCAAACTTGAAATGTTTATCTTCTGTAAACCAGAAGAAAGTGAAGCTCTTCATCAAGAATTATTAAGTATTGAAAAAGAAATTTGTGACGGTTTGGAAATCCCTTATCGTGTAATTGATATTCCTACAGGAGATTTGGGTGGTCCAGCTTACCGCAAATATGATTTGGAAGCTTGGATGACTATGAAAGCTGAGCCAACCTCCGCTGAAGCTACGGCAGGCAAGGACGAAAGTAAAGGTGGTTATGGTGAAATCACTAGTACTAGTAATTGTACAGATTATCAAGCAAGAAGACTAAATATCAAATACAAAAATGATGAAGGGAAAAATGAATTTGTGCATACTTTAAATGGTACTGCTGTAGTATTAAGTCGTTTTCCTATTGCCGTATTAGAAAACAATCAGCAAGCGGATGGTAGTATTAGAGTACCAAAGGTTTTGCAAGGATTTATGGGAAAGAATATCATAAAAGCATAAAAACAAAAAAACATGAAAACAGTTGAAGGACTAACAATATCTAATGAAAAAATAATTATCAATGTTGATGATTTATATTTTAGACCATCAATTTATGCTATCATAATTAAAGATAATCAATTATTGATGACAAAATTTGGTGATTATGGTTATTTTTTACCAGGTGGTGGAATAGATCTAGGTGAAAATCATATGGAGACTTTGGTTAGAGAGCTAAAAGAAGAAACTGGCTATACTGTTGAGGTTGGCGATTTACTTGATATACAGACAGCTTTTGTCAAATCACCTGTAAAAGAAAAATACAGTCATACTATTAAAATATTTTATAGAGCTGAAATAGTATCTGAAAATCCAGAAGATATAAAATTAACTGAGTCTGAAAATATTTTGAATGTTACTCAAGAATGGGTAGATTTATCTGAAGTTGAAAATTTAAAAATGGCAGGGGATGATGGAAAATTACTTGAAATAGTAAAAAATTGTATTAAAAAATAATATGAATAAAACATTTTATTTGTTAAGAAATAATTTAATTTTACTTCTAAAATGTTTGAAAAAATTATTTTTATTACTTTTAAACTGGATAAAAACGAAAGGTGTAATCGCTGGAGTATTGATGTTAATTGCAGCTGGAGGACAATTATATGTTGCAATTATACAAAAAAATATTCAAGAAGAAACCTTATATAATGAAGAAATTGTTAAGCAGGCAGAAGTTAAATTAATCATGGGTGAAATAATGTTTAATTTGAAAAATAGTGTGGATGTAAGTTTACCAGTTTTAAAAGGAAAAAATACATATAATGAACTTAGTAATTATAGAATTGCTAGATATCGTACAACAAGCTATAAAAGTTATGCTAGTGAAGCACTTCCATTAGTTATAAGGGATGATTTACTTCTTGCAAATAATATAGAACAATTTTATTATTTTATAGATAATTTAGATTTATCAATTAGGAGTAACGATTTAAAAGGATTGGAGGAATCATTAAACAATATATTGGCATTTGGATATGTAATTTTTAATACTAATTATAATCAATATATAATAGGTAAAAACTCAGATATTCCATTGAAAGTTACTGAAGATTATAAAAATTTTATAAAAAGTATTCCTTTAGATAATAAAGACGAAAAACATATTTTTGAATACTTTAGAAATTTTAAATATGAATAAACCAAAACTCATTATCCTCCCCGGTTGGAACGGATCAAAACAAACTTGGTCTGATTTTGTATTGTTGGCGGAGAGCGATTTTGAAGTAGAAGTGGTAGAACTACCATGTTTTGGCGCAGAACCTTGTCCTAGCTCAATCTGGGGTGTGGAGGAGTATGCTAAGTTTGTATCTGGCAAAATAAAAGCTCTCAAACAGGATAATCAAGAAACAATCTTACTCGGCCATAGCTTTGGTGGACAAATATCTACTTATTTATTAGCTCACGAACCAAATATTGTAGATAAGCTTATTCTTAGTGGAGCGTCAGTTTATCGCAGACCAGAAAGTATCAGAAATAAAATCTTCAAATTCATCGCTAAATGTGGTAAAATAGTATTTAGTTTACCAGTGCTAAACAAGCTCGCTGGTTTTATGCGTAAAATACTTTACAAATCTGCAGGAGCAGGGGACTACAACAAGACTGAAGGAATCAAACGTGATATTTTCTTGAAAATTACCAAGCAAGACATGAGTAAGTATTTACCACAAATAAAAGTCCCAACACTAGTTGTCTGGGGCGACAAAGATGCTTTTGTACCTGTCAAAGATGCAACACTAATTGCCGAAAATATTGCAGATTCAAAATTGGAAATAATAAATGGTGGTACTCATGGTTTACATCTTTGGAAAAAAGAAGAACTGTTAAATATTATTAAGAATTTCATTAAAAATTAACGTCATCCCGAGCGTAATGAACGAGGGACGAGTGAGTGGAATCGAGGGATCCCCTTACTGTCTAAATTGGCAGAAAATAGAAGGGGATTTCTCGACTCCTCTCAGTCGCTCGAAATGACGTTTCTAATAAAATGTTTAATCATATGAATCTCTTAGATTTATCCATTATTTTTCTCTGGCTTATTAGCATGAGCAACGAATATCTTCAGTATGCTTATTTTTGGCAACTAAAAGAATATCGTTGGGATAGATTTCTTGATTTGCTGCGTACAAATGAAGGGAAAAGAATTCTTTTCCGTTATGATTTTTTCTATAAGATACCCCTTATTTTGGTAGTTTTCTTTTGGGACCAACATTCTGTAATTATAAAATTGGTAGTATTGTTAATTTACGTTTTGGATTTTCTTTATATCATTGCAAAAGTTGTTTTGAAAAGACCTATCAAAAAACCAAAGTTCAGTCTAAAAATAATTTTGATTTTGTTTATCGCTATTTTTGTAGAAGCTGCTTTTTTTGAAGAAACAAAAGATATCAGAACTATTGCTACCTTTAGTTTCTTGAGATTCATGAGTATTACAATTATCGTAAATTTGATGAATATTGCTTCTCAATTTGTCAAAGATTATATTGCTCGCATGGCTACTAAAAAAATGGCAAATTGTACAAAGATGCGTGTGATTGGTATTACTGGTAGTTATGGCAAGACTACTACCAAAGAGATATTATCCAAATTATTATCTCACAAGTTCAAAGTAATAAAAACTCCAAAAAATATTAATACAGATATTGGTATTAGTAAATTTATTTTGAAGACAAGTTTCAAAGATGTTGATTATTTTGTTGTAGAAATGGGAGCTTATAGAATAGGAGAAATAAACAAAATTTGTAATATTGTAAAACCTGAAATTGGAATTCTAACAGCTATTAGTCCTCAACATTTGAGTCTCTTTGGTTCTATCGAAAATATTCAAACTGCTAAGTATGAATTACTGCGTTCTTTACCAAAAAACGGTTTAGCGATTACTAATTCTGACAATAAATATTGTCGAGAATTTCTTGGTGAATTGAAATGCAAAGTAATGACTTTTGGAGTTGAAGAAAAATTCAATCCAAATTGTATGATAGAAGATATGAAAGAAACTGATACAGGAATACTTTGTAAATTTATTAGAAATATTGATAATGAAAAGATAGAAGTGGAATTACAAACAAGATTATTTGGTGATTACAATATTTCCAATTTACAACCTAGTCTTTTGACAGCCACACACTTAGGTTTCATCATTGATGAAATAAAAGAAGCTTTGAAAAATGTCGAAAGTCCAGGTAATGCTTTACGTGTTCAAAAATATGGTGAAGCACTACTATTGAATGATAGTTACAATTCCAATCCTGATGGTTTTCGTGCGGCTATAAATGCTTTATCTCGCTATTCTCATAGTTATAAAAAAGTTATTATAACAAGAGGTATTATTGAACTTGGTGAACTTAGTGATGAAATACACGAACAAATTGGTGGTGAAATAGCTTTTGTGGCTGATGAATTGGTGATTATAGCTCCAGATTTTGCAGAACCACTGAAAAAAGGTGTAGGTACAAAATACCAAACAAAAGTTATGGTAAAATTAGATTCTAATGAAATATTAGCTTACTTACAAAGTTTAAAAAATGAGAAAGCTGTAATTTTACTAGAAAATAGATTACCTCAAATTGTTCGTGAAGAAATAGAAAAAAATACTTAAAAATTTTATGATTTTTACTGGTTTTCATCCAAATATCTATAAAAAAGATGTAAAGATTGCTTGTTCCTATCTTTTTTTACCATGGAAATGGTTTAGTTGGAAAGAAGGAAAAAACATCAGTAAAGTAGAAGAATTTTTGCAAGATTATTTTGAAATTAAATATGCTATTACTTTTGATAGTGGTCGTACAGCACTACAAAAAGCTTTGGAGACTCTTGATCTAAAACATGGTGATGAAGTACTTGTTCAATCTTACACTTGTATGGTGGTGAGTAATGCTATCAACTGGGCTCATGCCAAACCAGTATATGTAGATATTGACGATGATTTCAACATGTCTACAATAGATTTGGAAAATAAAATTACACCAAAAGCCAAAGTTTTGATAATACAACATACTTTTGGTCTTGCTTCCAAATTAGATCAATTATTAGAAATAGCAAGGCGTCATAATCTAATTGTCATAGAAGATTGTGCTCATGCTTTTGGCGCAAATTATAATAACAAAAAATTAGGTACTTTTGGTGATATGGCTATGTTTAGCTTTGGTAGTGACAAAGTCTTATCATCCTCTCGTGGGGGAGCTGTCATTACAAACGATGATAAATTTGGTGAAAAACTAATGTCTCTAAACAAAGATTTGCCAAAATCCGGACTTATAAAAATAAAACAAAATTTACTAAACTTTCCTATATTTTATCTAGGTAAAAAACTTTATGATATAAAAGTTGGTAAAATAATTTTGAGTTTAGCAAAAAAATTAAATATCTCAGGTAAAATAATGTACAAACAAGAAAAAGAAGGTAGAAAAGTTGAATTCTATCCAAGTAAATATCCCAATGCTCTTGCCGCCATATTACTTCATCAATTAAAAAAAGTAGAAGAAATGAACAAACACCGTCAAGAGATTGCCAAAATTTATGATGAAAATCTGAATAGTTACAAAATTATAAAACCAAAAATGACCAATGATTCTATTTTTTTACGCTATACAATTTTGACCAACAAAGCCAAAGATTTAAGACAAATTGCCAAACAACATAAAATTATTTTGGGCAATTGGTATGATACGGTCATTGCACCTCGTGATATTGACTTGAACATGTCTGGCTATAAAAAAAATAGTTGCCCAAATGCTGAAAAACTTGCTCCAAAATCTCTCAATCTACCAACCAACAAAGATATTACTTTCAAACAAGCCAAAATGATTGCTGAACTGATAAATAATAATATATGATAAGAGAAGTAACAAAAAAAGAACAATGGACTGAAAAAGAAGAGTTTTGGCAATCTTGGGAATATGGGGATTTTTTCAAAGAAAATGGAATGTCTTTACAACGTTATGAAGTACAGCTAGACAACAAGTTTTATCAATTTCAAGGTATAGAGACAAAACTTCCTTTGGGAATAAAGTTTTTTTATATAGCTCGTGTATTTTTGCCAGAAGAATCTTTTACAGAGATCTCAGAATTTTTTAAGAAAAAAGGTTATAGCTTTTTGCGTATCGAGACTTTAAACACCTTGGATAATTTGAAAATAAGTTATAAAGATGTAAAAAATCGTCAACCACAAAATACTTTGATATTAGATTTAAATAAAACAGAAGAAGAATTGTTGCAAGAAATGCATAGCAAGACTCGTTACAATATTAGACTTGCCAAGAAAAAAGGTGTAGAAACAAAATTTGAAAAAAATATAGAAAAATATTGGTCTTTAAACAAAGATACAAATGAAAGAAATAAAATAAGTAGTCATAGTAAACATTATTTAGAAAAGTTATTAAAACAAGACAATGTTTATCAACTAAATACTTATTACAATCAAGAAATAATCTCTTCAACTATTTTGATAACTTACGCAGACACTTTATATTATTTGTTTGGAGCATCTGCCAACAGATATCGTAATGTCATGGCACCTTATTTGAATCAGTGGGAAGCAATAAACTTTGCCAAAGAAAAAGGTTGTAAAAAATACGATTTTTGGGGCATCGCTCCTGAGATAAAAGAAAATGAAAAAGAAGTAATTTGTCACAATAATTATTGTTGGAATGACAAAGAACCATTGTCTGGCGTAACAAAATTCAAGGTTGGTTTTGGTGGTAAAAGCAAAAATTATCCAAAATCAAAAGAAATAATTTTACAACCAAGTAAATACAAGTTATTTTACTTTTTACAAAAATTAAGGAAAAAATTCTAAAATTATGTACGACATAAAAGAAATTACAAATAAACAAGAATGGGAAGACTTTTTACGAAAAGAAAATTTTATTTTGATGAAACAATCTTACAAAAATGGAGAGTTCCAAAAAACAATGGGGGAGAAGTATTGGATTTTTGGTATTTATGAAAATAATAAACTAATTGGAGGATCATTAATCATAGGAGTACATGCCAAACGTGGCAACTTTTTGTTAGCCCCTTATGGTCCAATTATAAAAAAAGATTATAAAAATGTTTTAAAAACTTTTGTAAAATTTCTAAAAGTTAAGGCCAAAAAAGAAGGTTTTGATTTCTTAAAATTTTCTCCTTTTATCGATGAAACAGAAGAAAACAAAAATATTTACAAAGAAACTGGCTTTCGAGAAGCCCCAATTCATATTTTGGCAGAAACTTCTTGGTTGTTAGACTTATCACCAAGTGAGGAAGAATTATTAAAGAATATGAATAAAAATCATAGAAATTTGATAAATCGATGTATAAGAGAAGGTGTCAAAGTTGATTTTTCGACAAGCAAAGAAGCCTTGAAAGATTTTAATGACATGTTAGATTATACTGCTGAAAAACATAATTTTGTTAGATTTTCCAAAAAATATATTGAACAAGAATTCTATTCATTTGAAAAAGATAATGAAGTAGGTGTTCTTAGAGCTTATTTACCAGATAATAAACAAGTAGATGCCTCCGCAATAGTCTATTTTTATGGTAATTCAGCTGCCTATAGACATGGTGCCTCTTTAGTTCAAAACAAAAAACTCCCTACTTCTTACTTACTACAATGGGAAGCTATTAGAGAAGCAAAAAAAAGAGGTCTAAAATATTATAATTTTTGGGGTATTGCTCCTGAAAATTGTTCAGACAGTCATCCTTTCAAAGGAATTACTCATTTCAAAAAAGGTTTTGGAGGATTCCAAAAAGATCTTTTACCGGCTCAAGATTATGTTGTCACTCCAAAATATTGGTTGAATTGGTTGGTAGAAACATTGAGAAGTAGAAAACGTGGTTTTTAAGTTTTTTAAAAAAGCCTGTGCCAGTCAAAAAAGTTATAAATCATCACAAACTTCAGAGGAAGTTCAATAACAAATTAAAAAGAACAAAAAAACTTTTTAGTTCATTTTTTAGTAGTAAAAAAACAAGACGAGATTTTGCTTGGCAGGGGAGAGAAGTAAAAAATCCTTTTATCCATGAAAAAGAAAAAGATTTTTCATTTATAAAAATTATAATAATTATAATAAGTTTATTAGTTACTTTTGGTATTTTTATTTTTCATCCTTTTTTTAGAATAGTAGACATAGAGATAACAGGATTACAAAGAATAGACCAAGCTGATATGTTGAGTACAACAGAAGGTATTTTGAATTACAAAAAGTTTGGATTTTTAAAAGAAAATAGTTATCTAACAACGAATATAGCTGTTATCAAAGATATTATAAAAGAAAGATACCCAATAGACAAAATTATCGTTAAAAAAAGTTTTCCTAATAAATTAAATATTGTAATACAAGAAAAAATATCCACTGTAATTTATGATAATGGTAAAGAGTACAGTTATGTGGATTTAGAAGGAAAAGTAGTTGAAGTAATGAGAAAAGTAAGTTCTTATGAATGGAAAGATATTACAGAACAAATGGTTACTACTACAGAGTCAGGAGAGACTGTGACAAGTACTATTGTAGTGGGACAGTGGCATGATCCTGATATCAATACTATCAAAGAAGACTTGGGTAATTATCCTATTATTTATGATAAAAACAATACTACAGAAGTAACTTTAAATACAAAAGTATTAAATGATGAAGATGTCTCAAACCTTATAAAATGGTTTCGAGGTTTAGATAGTAACGAAAATATTCCCCTAAAATATTTTATATTTGAAGACAACAAACAAGATTTAACAATCAAAACTTATAAAGGTACTTATATAAAATCACGTTTAAGTAGACCCGTTGAAGAACAATTAGATATTATATCTAATTTATTTAAAGAAAAAATAAAAAACGAAAATAAATATATTAATTATATAGACTTACGTTATTCAGATAGGATTTATTGGCATTAAACTTTCTTATAATTTATACTAAAGAAGTAAAGATTAATTAACAATTGACAAGTTTTTAAAAAAGTATTTTAATATATAGTAGCGTTCCTAAAGAACGTTACCAGGCGATCGGGGAGAGGGGACTCTAAATAAGTCTTTTCTCACCCCGATCGCCAATGCATAAAAATAAAATAACGTTTATAATTATATAAACGTTATTTTTTATTTTAGATTATACAAAATAAAGTTAGAAATATATAACAATAAATTATAAAAAATAATAAAGTTGGAGGAGAGGAGTAATAAAATTTAAAAGGTAGTAAAAGAGTGTCTGTGTAGTGTGTGTAATACAATGTCGCACAATGTATCTTATGCGACATACCATATATAACAAGTTTAATCTAAGCTATATATTATAAGTATTTTGACCAAATTATTAGATCTATTTACCCTTGAAAAAATATCAAAAAATAATATATATATAAATTTACCTTCTTAAATTACTTTAAATTTTATGCTATTTTACGCCTGTAAACCCTTGTGGTCTTTAGGCTCTTTTTTGGCTAGGTTAAGCCTATATATACTATATTTTACGACACTACAGAATAGGGCTTTATTTTACAAGGTATAGAGTATCATCTTTTTTATTAAAAAATCTGTATGAATATTATAGACGGTATGTAGTTCCAATTTAATCTTCTAATACCTCCGTTTTTTTTCTAGAAAGATTCTGAAATAAATTCAAAATGACATTATTACATTTTATATATTTAAATTTATTCAAAAAATATTTTTAAAAAATTTATAATTCAAGAATTGTTTTTTAATCCCAAATTCCTAAATTGGAAATTAGAAAAAACTAACATCTAATAAAAAAGAGCAGCTCAATCATAGACACTACTCCCCTTTCAAATCATAAAATAAATATATAAATATTGTGCGACACTAACTATCCTTATTTACTTTTTCTTTAAACTTTTCATAAACTTCTTTTAGTTTTTTGGCATCATCTAGTGCGTTGTGTTTATTATACTTTGTAGTATCTATCTCCAACCATTTGTAAAACTCCTCTTCTCTCATGATATCAGGATCAAAACCAAAACCAAAAAGTATAGAAGCAAAATCAATCGGAATCCAAAACACAGGATGACCTTTTGGGTCTGAAAAGAGTCTATACCAATAAATACTATCGAATTGATTGACGTATGCCATAAGAAAAGGCTTCTCCCCTTCTCTACCTACAAAATCCCAAATCTTCTCAATAGCTTCTTCTTTCGATACTTTATTTCCAGTTAGATATGGTAAAACATGTTCATCTACCCAAGGGTGTATAGTACTTTCATCATATTCCAATTCCAAATAAAGTTCTTCTCCATTTGGCTTTACCAAACCAATAGACATCAACTCACCTATCTCTGAATCAATATTAGTAAATTCTGTGTCAAAAAAAATTATATTATCAAAAAAAAATAATTGGTGTTTATCAAATTCTTGCATAAAAACTAGTAATCTTTGGCTAAGTAATTTAAAGGATTAACAGGAATACCATTTTTACGAACTTCCAAATGTAAATGAGGACCTGTTGTAAAAGGACCAGCACCAACTGTACCAGGAGTAGCTCCAGAATAACCAATGATATCACCTCGAGTTACAAATTGATCAGCAGAAACAGAGATTTGACTCAAATGACCATAGACAGTAGAAAAACCATCTGAATGTACTATCATAACGTAGGAATAACAACTAGATGTACTACACGTCCTAGCACGAGCAATATACCCAGAAGCTAGCGCGTGAATAGCTGTACCTTGTGCAGCACGAACATCGATAGCTGGATGTTCAAAAACATTTCTATAAGGATAAGTTTTATCATGAAAATAAGCTGTCACATAGCGACTTTGTGTTGGCCAAGACAAAGGTAAAAGACCTTGTTGTTCGATAGTACTAGGATTCAATTTATTTTGTTCTTCCAATTTTTTACGAACTTGACTCTCAATACTGGTAATATCATTTTCTATTTGACTATATTGATTTTTCAAATTACCAACAAGTGTACTATATTTTTGTTCAGAAGATTTGGTTTGTACCAATAAATTCTCTTTGTAACTTGTTTGCTCTTGCAAATCTTGTCTTTTATTGGCAAGTTTTTCTTTCAAATCTTCATAACTTTTTTTCTGTTCTTCTCTTTGAACTTTTTTGGCTTCCAATTCTTCTTTTGCGATACGGATTGTTTTCGCACTTTTACCTAAATCTGTTTCCAAATTTTGTACATAATGAACTCTGTTATAAAAATCTGAAAAATTGTCATAAGCCGCCATCACCTCAATATACTTTTTATTACTCTCATAATAAATAGTTCTAATAAGACCTGACAAGAGTTTTTGTTGTTTGGCTATAGCATTTTCTTTGTCTTCAATAGTAAGCCCTATTTCGTCTATTTCTAATTTTGTAGTATCTATTTTTTCTTCAGTCGCTTGAATATCTAAATCAATCTGAGCAATATAATTGTCTAAAATTGCTAATTGATTGGACAAAGATGTAGATTCCAATTTACTTTGTTCTATTTTTGTCTTGTAGGCTTCAATACTCTTTTCCAATTCTTTTATTTTATCTTTTTTTGCACTAATTTCTTTATTTAGATCATCTATTTCTTCTTTGTTACCACCACTAGCTGTATCATTCACTGTAAAAACAAAAAGAGGTCTGATGATAAGGGCAGACAATAGAATAATGAAAAATAAAAAAACATGCTTTTTCATAGGTAAAACTATTATAGCATGTTTTCTCAAAAAGTTCTAAATTTTATCTACAGCTTGTTGCATTCTATTCAAAGTTTCAGTCTTTCCTAATACAGATGCGATTTCTAGAGGTCCTGGAGAATTTCGTAAGCCTGACAAAGCTACACGCATTGGCCACAAAACATCACCATTACCAAGTTCTTGTTCTTTTATCCAATTTAAGATAGTAGTTTCTAGATTTTCACGATTCCACTCCCCTGTTAGGTTTTCCAAAAATTCAATCGTTTTTTCTAAGTTAGCTTTTGTTTTTTCTCTGTCAGATTTTTTCCAAACAAGCATCGTAGAATCATACTCTGATAAAGAAAAAATGAAACTAGTATTTTCCACAATTTCAAGTAAAGTATTAGCTCTCCCCTGTTCTAGACCAACTACTTGAGCTAAATCAAATTTGCTAATATCTACATTTTTTTCTTGAAAGAAACTTCCACATCTTTTAGCCAATTCTTCTTTGGACATCTTCATTATGTATTGTTTGTTGTACCAGTTCAATTTTTCAATATTAAATACTGCAGGAGCTTTGCCAACTTTGTCAAAATCAAATTCTTTTTCTAGTTCTTCAAGAGTAAAAAATTCTCTATCATCTCCCGGATTCCAACCTAAGAAAGCTATGAAATTTACAAAAGCTTCAGGCAAATAACCTTTTTTGACATAATCCACTACTGAGACATCACCATGACGCTTTGACAGCTTTTGTTTCTTTTCGTTGATAAGAAGTGATAAATGAGCAAATTCTGGTGCTTCCCAACCAAACATTTTATATAAATTAATATGTTTTGGTGTACTAGCTAACCATTCTTCTCCTCGAACTACATGACTTATTTCCATAAGATGATCATCAACAACTACCGCAAAATGGTATGTTGGAAAACCGTCAGCTTTGATAAGTACTTGGTCATCAATCAATTCGTTTTTGAACTCTACTTTACCACGTATCAAATCATCGATAACTGTTATTCCTTCTTTTGGCATTTTCATTCTGATAACCGATTTTTCACCAGCCTCTAGTTTTGAAGCAACTTCTTCTTTTGTCAGATTACGACAATGTCCATCATAGCCTGTAGCTAGTTTATTTTCTTCTTGATTTTTACGCATTTCATCCAATCTTTCTTTTGTACAAAAACAGTGATAAGCGTCATTTTTTTCTAACAAAATCTTGATATATTCTTGATAAATTTCTAATCTCTCAGATTGGATATATGGACCTTTGTCACCTTTTTGGGTGATTTCATTATTATCTAGTAGTACACCTTCATCAATACTAATATTTGCCCAAACAAAAGAATCCAAAATATTTTTTAATGAATCTTCAACAAGTCTTTCTCTGTCAGTATCTTCAATGCGAATCAAAAATTTACCCTCATGTTTTTTGGCAAATAAATAAGCATAGAGAGCTGTACGCAAACCTCCAATATGTAAGTAGCCTGTTGGGCTTGGTGCGAAACGTGTTCTGATCATAGTGTTCTGTCATTCTGAACGAAGTGAAGAATCTTTCCTAACTCGTTCAATTTAAAATTAATAATTTTGAAATCCTAAAATATATTTCTTAGGAAAGATCCCTCGTCGTATTCTCGACTCAGGATGACAAACCGGCCATGATAATAGCCGCTGAAATTGCCACATTGAGTGACTCAGCTTGACCGTGACCTGCTATATTATAGCTCTTATCTACTATTTTTTCAAGACCTTCTCTAATACCTTGAGATTCACTACCAAAGATATAAATAGCTTTCTCTTCTGGCTTTAGATTCTTGTGACTATCCCCTTTCAAATCAAGTGAGTATATTTTGTATTCAGACTCTTTTTTTAGCTTTTCTAGAGTTTTTAATAGATTACTAGTTTTTGCAATTTTCAAATGAAAGATAGAACCCATAGTACTACGTACAGTTTTGGGATTATAGACATCTACGGTATCTTCAGAAAGTAAGATATTCTTGAATCCAAACCAATCTGCTGTACGAATTATAGTCCCAAGATTGCCAGGGTCTTTGACAGCGTCCAGACAAATTATTGGACCATCATCCAGCTGATCTGCCAAAATTTCCAATTGGTCAATCACTGCCAAGACTCCTGGAAAAGTATCTGTAGTCTTTATTTTATCAATATCATTGCGTCCACAAAAAGCTACTTGTACATCTTTCTTTTCAGCCTTACTAATGATTTTTGCAAACTCTTTTTCATCTCTTAGTTTACCATCTACTACGACTAATATTACTTCCATTTCAGAATCTAAAGCATCCATTACTCCTTTGATTCCTTCTACTACAAATTCCTTTTCTTCTTTGCGAAATTTCTTTTGTTTTAGCTTATTTAAGTGTTTAATAATTGAGAGTTCGAGCATATAAGTATATTGAGCGAAGCGAGATATCTTTCTTAAGGTGCGTACCTTAGCGATTTTTTACTTCGTAATTAATAATTATTTTAAAATATTTTTAATTAATAAATTTGAAATTAATTCTAAAAAATGTTTTTACATTAATCAAAATTATCAGGATCTACAGATCCTTCATCGTATTCTCGATTCAGGATGACTTGAACACTTTTAAAAAACTAAAAGTAATCGTCGCCTTAAAAATACGCGCAAATCTTTTTGGTTGAGTGACTAATCTATACAACCACTCAAGACCAATTTTCCTCATAATTTTTGGGGCGCGTTTTACTTTTCCAGACAAAAAATCAAAACTACCACCAACTCCCATAAACAATTTTACATTACTTAATTTTGGCAGATTTTCATAAATCCATTTTTCTTGTTTGTTGTGTCCAAAAGCCACAAAGACAATTTGAGCTTTACTTGTCTTTATTTTTTGGAGTATTTCTTCATTCTCTTTTTCATCATATTTCAACATCATTTTTCGAGCCCCTTCTTTTTGAACTTCTACCTTTAGACCTACATCTGAACCTGCTATTTTTAACTCTGGGAATTCCAATTTTAGTCTATTTTTCATTTTTTTTAAGACTTCATTGCTACCAGAACCCAAGAAATAGACTGAACACTTTTTTTGTTCAGCTATCTTACAGACGTCTAGCATGAAGTCTACACCATGAATAATAGTCAAATGTTCCTTGGCTAAAAACTTAATCCCATGTCCATCACAGATATTCAAATCAGCACTATTTAGAACTCGACGAAAGTAGCTGTCTTTCCTAGCATCTACCAGCATTTCTGGATTGGGAGTGAAGATTTTATGTTGTCCTCCAACTGACAAAAGATTGGAGACAAAAAGACGACTAGAACCTAAATCCAGCTTACTTATTTTTACTCCTAATATTTTGACACTATCGAACATAAAACACGAATCTTAACACGAATTTACACTAATTATTTTTTAATTCATAACTTCCTAACACAGTATAATTCCCTCCTCCAAAACGTATATCACTTTTTATTACTTCAATAGCACTTACCTCAAAAATCTTTTTCTCAAAACTTATAGTATCAAATCCAAGCACTCTGTGTTCTCCCGCATTTCGTCCCAAAGTAATATGAGCTTTCCAAGGTTCTACTTCTTTTACCAACTTATTTTCTTTTAGAGCAAAGACTAGATCTTTTTGTAGAGATTCTACTATTCTTCCTTCTTCCTCTACACGCATGTTTATTATCTTGGCGTGGGTTTGATTTGGGAAACCATCAAGCCTATCAAGCCAGCATTTGAATTTATGATATTTATTAGCAATGTTCAATGTTATCTCTTTTACTTTTTCTACTTCACTTTCATCAATTTCACCAATAAATTCCAATGTAACATGAAAAGCTCTTGACTTAGACCAAGTAATGTGAGCTTTGCCATTTAAATTTTGTAGCTTCTTTTGTATAGCTTCCAACTCAGAGACGATTTCTTCTTCTCTAATACGGAAAGCTAGAAATATTCTTTGTTTCATAACATTGATTTCACAGATTTATAAAGATTACACAAATTTTACTTCTATTTAACATGATCATTATCACCTATCAAAGGACTGCTTAATATTCTAAACTTCTTTTTTGTATTCCAAATTTTGACTAATTCATCAAAATTTTTATCTGGGTCTATCATTAATTTGGCTAATTCATCAATTTCTTCAAAATCTTTTTCAGTTAATTTATCAAATTTAAAATAAATATAACTAGGCAATTGATTATAAAAAATCTCATTGTTCATCAAACTATGAAAATCATAGAATATTGTCCAAAGAACTGGCATAAGACCAATAGAACCATCTGCATTTCTAAAATTATTAGCATCTAACTTACCACTTCTAATACCAAGCCAA
>PFPL01000044.1 GCA_002793035.1 Candidatus Magasanikbacteria bacterium CG_4_10_14_0_2_um_filter_33_14 | reverse complement strand
TCGCAGGCTCATTCTTCAATAGGAACGCTGTCATCCAGTTACCCGAAGGTAACTTGGACTCCAACTCATTGTAAGCACACGGTTTCAGGTACTATTTCACCGCCCTCTCCGGGCTGCTTTTCACCTTTCCCTCACGGTACTGGTTCACTATCGATCACTGTCAGTATTTAGCCTTACCGCATAGTCGCGGCAGATTCAGACGGAATTTCTCGTGTTCCGCCCTACTCAGGTATATAACCTCAAAGATATATATTTATTTCGCTTACAGGATTATCACCTTCTTTGATGTCCCTTTCCAGAGATCTTCAGCTATAAATATATATAAATGACTGGCATAGCAGGTAGCCAACGTCATAACCTACAACCCCTATATAGCAACGGCCTGTCCTTTAAGAATACAATACGAGAAGTCAATAAAGACCAATTTTCTTGTATTCAACACATATATAGGTTTGGGCTGTTCCGCTTTCGCTCGCCACTACTCACGGAATCACAACTTCTCTCATCTACCTTATCGCACATCAATAAAGATATAGTGATAAGGTAAGAAAAAAGAAGTCTTTTTTTGTTTTCTACTCCTCTGGTTACTGAGATGTTTCACTTCACCAGGTCTTCTCCATGTAGCTATGTATTCACTACACAGTACTATGATGTTAATCATAGTGGGTTCCCCCATTCGGACATTCCCGGATCAAAGGTTGCTTGGGACCTAACCGAGACTTATCGCACCCTGCAACGTCCTTCTTCGTCTGACAGTGTCAAGGCATCCACCGTGCGCTCTTGAAGTGCACTACAGAAACATACAATCGTGTTTGTTTCTTTTTGCTTTTTTTATGCAATTTGTGAATTATTGTCATTTATCGAAATGACAAATTCTCGACTTACTCTTGAATTTATTTTTTAACTTGAGTGAATTGTAAAGTACATTCGTTCTACCATTTTTTGACATTTCTAATCATGAATTACACACATATTATATATGTACAAAATCACGAAATAAAATGGAATGAAAATTTTTGAAAAAAAAGAACCGCCTATAAAGCGGTTCAAAGATATTGTGTATCTTTTTTATCTTACCGCTTGGATACTGTGAGTAACGAATTTTTTTGAGTACATCATGTATGTATAAAGTACTATAGTTACCCAGAGGTCCAAACTTGAAGAGCGTGTGTCTTTGGACTTGGTCCTAACTAAGTTAGGATTAATATTCACGCCCCGATATATTAGCTGAAAGCAGAACATATGTCAAGTATATCTACTGTGGATAAATGGGGATAATTTTAAAGGCTTGAAAAGCCTGAAATGACGGAGAGACTGGAAAAGCTTTTTACTATGATATTTTTATAATTATTTTAATAAGAGACACTAACAAAAAAAGACTTACGTCAAGCCTTCATTGTTATTTGTTAATTGCTAATTGTTAATTGATATTCATAACTTCACCATCGTACTTCCACCACTCTCTTCCAAAGAAAATTCATGTACCTGTGGATTGTTTTGCAAAGCATGTGTAACTCTATCTTTCATTACCCCACTCCCAATACCATGGATAACTCTGACAAAGTCACAACTATTTTGATAAGCTTTATAAAGCTCCCTTTCTAAAAATTCCAGAGCTTCCTCTGGATTTCTGAACTCGTGCAAATCAATAGTGAAGTCTGGATTGGCAAATTGTAAATAATCATTATTCATAAAAAGCTTACAAGGCTCACAAAGCTTACTAGGCCTACAAGGCAATTAAAAAAATGCAAGCCTTGTGAGCCTTGTAGGCTTTGTAAGCACGTATTTATTTAAAAAAAATCCAACTAAAACAAAACTATTTTATCTCACTGTTTTCCATCCTCCGTCAACACCATTCTTCGACAAAACAATTTGCCAAAGTTGAATTCTACGAGCACGAAAAAGGCCTGCACAAGAAAGTAAATAAAACTTCCACATACGATAAAATCGTTCATCATAATTACCTTTTAGCTCTGGCCAAAATTTTTCAAAATTTTCATACCAAGCCATGAGAGTCTTATCATAGTCTGGACCAAAATTATGCCAATCTTCCATGATAAAATTTCCCTCCAAATTTTCAGCAATTTGTTTGATAGATGGCAAATGACTATTTGGAAAAATATACTTTTCTATCCATGGGTCAGTCGCTTTTTCTGATTTATTGGAACCTATTGTGTGAAGCAAAAACATGCCATCATCTTTGAGACAAGCACTCGCCGTCTTCAAATATATTTTGTAATTTTTGTAACCAACGTGTTCCATCATACCAATTGACACTATTCTATCAAATTTATCTTTTACTTCACGGTAATCTTGAATACGAATTTCTATTGGTAATCCTTTACACAAATCTTGTGCAAACTTTGCTTGTTCTTTGGAGATAGTCACACCAATTCCAGACACTCCATAATTCTCCACAGCATACTTGAGGAAAGTCCCCCAACCACATCCAATGTCCAAAATATGCATACCAGGTTGCAAACCAAGCTTGCGACAAATAAGATCAAACTTAGCTTTCTGTGCATCTTGCAAATTGTCGGCTTCTACCCAATAACCACAAGAATAAGCCCTCGTCTCCCCGAGCATTTTGCTAAACAAATCATTGCCAGTATCATAATGTTTTTCACCTACAATTCCGGAACGTTTTTTTGATTGTTGATTAAAAATTCTAGATTTCAAAGCTAGCCAAAGTACTGACCAATTTCCTCTTATTTCTTTATCAATATTAGCCATGAAAATACGATAAAAAAATTCATCCAATTTTTCTACATTCCACCAGTTATCCATGTATGCTTCCCCGAAACCAAGAGTCCCTTCACGAAAAACCCTATCATAGAGTCTTTCATCTTTCACTCGAATATCCCAAGGTTGATTGCCATTTATAGTAATTCCAGCCAAAGATAATAATTCCTCAGCCAGTTCTTTTGCTTGTTTGCTCATAAGCTTTTGAAAAATTATTTTTAAATTAGTACTTTTTTAGTATATGCCAAAAACAGAGAGTGGTCAAACAAAAACCACCAATTTTTAAGTTGATGGTTTTGTAAATAAATACTATTTTATTTAATTTTGAAAACTTAAACCAAATATATAAGCTGTACCATATGAACCTCCTCCATTATATCTCTGGCCAACACCAGATATTACTCTATCACCAGAAATACCTGTAGCAAAACCAAACATTTGATTTTGCTTTGGATTACTATTTAATAACTCAGCAAAAGGTACTAATTGATCATTTAGCAATTTATAAACATACGCACGCCCTACACTACTAAGATTCCCAGAAGAAACACCAGCAGGAGTACCCGATACTAATTTATCTCCATCAAAATCTAACTGTGAACCACTTATTGATCCCATATTACTCACATTATTAGAACCATTTTCTGATATATCTTGCAAAAGATTCCAGTGTTTATTATCAAACTTATAATAATAAATAATAGTAGTATTATTATTACCATGAGCATTAACAAAAAGCTTGTTATCTTGAAGAGCAATAGAACAACCAAATTCATCAGCACCTAAATAAGTATTAAATGAATTTACTAAATAACTATTTTTAATCCAAGTATAATTCTCTAAATAATATGTATAAACCGAACCCTCTCCATCAAAATCAAGAGGGGCTGAAACAACTATATTACCACCACTAACAGAAACATCCTGTCCAAAATTTAGCTGTTTATTAATCTCACTATCAACTGGCTCTAATTTTTGCATAAGAGACCATCCATTATCAGTCTTTTCAAATACATAAGCTGATCCACTGTTTTCATAACCTACACCAGAGTTTGAACATAAATAACAACCAACAACAGCATGCTGACCATCAATAGACACAGAACCTCCAAAATATTTAGTTGCTCCTTGTGATTGATCAATATAAAGTTTTTGATCTAACATCCAAATATTATCTTTTAATTTATAAATATATGCCACACCATTATCATTATTTCCTAATGAAGAATCATCTGGTGCACCAATTATAAGATAATCACCACCAAAATCTACAGAATAACCAAAACCATCAGAATTACTACCATCAAGATCTCTTAAAATCTGATGTAATTTCCAATCCTGACCATCCCAATTGTATATAAAAACTTGCCCTTGTGCGTTAGTAACATAATTATATTCACCAACGGCAGCAAAATCACCTGAGATATCAACAGCTCTACCATAAAAATTTAAAGGATCTTTCATTGAAGCTTCCTTTAATTCAAATTCATCAGAAAAAACCTGAGCATAAATAAAATATGCAGCACCAGCATTACTCCCCATATCATCATCACCATTGGCACCAATTAAAAAAGTAGATTCGTAAACAGTCACATCACTACCAAAAATGTCACTTGCTTGTCCATCATAGGCTGTAACTTTTTCTTCCTGTGACCAATTATACCCAGTAAAATAATACTTATACATCGCACCTGAAGCAATACCTTGATCATCTACACCTTTAGCACCCACTACTAATCTGTTACCAAAAATACCAATAGAACTACCAAAAGAGTCTTCAGATAATCCATCTTTAGGAGTAATTTTTTGAAATTCCAACCATTCTTCATTATCATTTTTTTGAAAAACATAAGCAGATCCAGAATCAATCCCTTTATCATCATCAAGCAAAGAACCAACTGCTACAAAATCTCCATAAATAGAGACATCATAACCAAAAAGATCCCCAGCACTACAATCCTCTGGCACAATTTTATAAATTTGGTGCCAACTCTTTACATTACCGGATAAAATATAAGCAGCTCCCGAATTACTACCATAATCATCACTATATTTTGAACCTACAACAGTATATTTTCCATTACTAGCCAGAGAATTACCAAATTTATTACCAAATGAGGCATCATAAGCTACAATTTTTTGTATATATTGCCAAGAAGTACCATCAAAAAAATATCTATAAACAACACCAGCATTTATAGAAGCACTATCCTCAGTAGGAGCGCCAACAAAAAGATCATTATCTAATATAGAAACAGAAGTGCCAAAACTTTCAAGTTCAGAAATTACAAAAGGATCTTGAGCCTCATATCTACTATCGTTTACAAAATCTTGAGGGACGATTTTTGTATATCTTGTCCAACTTTCATGTCTATTGTCAAAAACGTAAACATATACAGCCCCAACATTTTTATCTAAAGTATCATCTCCAGGAGCACCTATAGCAATATATCTGTCAGTCATAGCAACAGATAAACCAAAATAATCATGATCCGAAAGTTCAGTTGGAGCTAATTTTTGAAGCTCAGTCCAAATACTTCCATCCCAATGATAGACATAAGCAGCCCCCGAATTACTACCATAATCATCAACATAAGGTGATGTAACCACGGCATAATCACCATACATAGCCACTTTTTTACCAAATTTGTCTCCCGACAAACCATCCAAAGGGGTCACTTTTTGTTGAAAAGCATGAGCTTGTCCAGCAAATAAAAAAACAGATGCCATTACAAATGACAAAAATAAAATACCTCTACTCCAGGTAATCTTTTTGAAAAAACTATTTCCAAACATAAACTTTTTGATTATGACAAATTTATAATTTATCTTTATAAAAGACAGGTCAAATGTACCTTACATTATTTATAAGATTAAGTCAAACAAAAAAATGAAACATTCTAAACTAGTGGAACCACTAATATGGTAAAATTGGGTATTAACCATAAAACAGTGAAATATGTCAAATGAACTAACATACTATGAACGT
>PFPL01000004.1 GCA_002793035.1 Candidatus Magasanikbacteria bacterium CG_4_10_14_0_2_um_filter_33_14 | reverse complement strand
CTCTTGTTTATTATCCCAATACTGATTTATCCAATGATCACCACTATACTTATTGAAATAAGGTGCAAACCCAGAGCGAACTCTACATGGAATTCCCTTTGACTTTAATATGGATGCCATTAATACTGCAACATTACGACATGTAACAATAATTTTATTTTCTACTTTTCTATCTGCCAAAAAACCTCTATCATCAAGTCTTAACAATTCAGCAATCATAGAGATAGTATTGGGTAAAATTTCATCTTCACATCTAAGTCTATGCCAAGGGTAATCATTCATATCACCATAACGCATATCTCTATTAGCTTTCGTGTTACCCTCTTTTAGAGTTACACGATGAACAATCTGGTGACTTATTAAATTTCCTAATACTTTAACATCATTAGGAAGATTTAGAAGAAATTCTTTATAATAACCTGGATTAGTAAACGTACTAAATTTCAAATAATGTTCTAATATTTTTTGTTTCATAATATTGATTTCAGGCTTGACTACCGACAGGCAAGGATTTATAAAGATTACACAGAAAATAAGTTTAAATAAAGTAAAAAATAATATATAATAATAGTACAATACTTTCAACTTTATAAACTTTAAGAACTTTTAACTTCTCTAATCCTAGCACATATTGACAAATTTTTCCAGCATGTTATAGTATTATCACTCACCTTATTAGAGTGATAATTATAAATTAATAGCCTTTCCCGCGCAGACGGGTCCGCCTTGGGCGGATAAGCCTTTTACTATGTTTCCCCAAAATTTCACCCACAAATCCCAGGAAGCTATCCAAAATTCCCAGGTTATAGCTACTCAAAATGGACAAATACAAATTGAACCACCTCACCTATTCTTAAGTTTACTCAATCAAGATGAAGGTGTGGTAGTTTCTATTTTCAAAAAACTAAATGCCAATATTGAACAATTGAAAACTGAAGTCCAAGAGATGATAAACAAAATTCCAAAACAGTACAATGAGACAAATCACAACCAAGGACAAGTTGCTCTTGGTCAAGCTATGATTTTTATCTTACAAAATGCTGACAATGAGGCTAAGAAGATGCATGATGAATTCATTAGTGTTGAGCACTTACTATTAGCTTTTTTGACCAACAAAAATCCTATTAGTGACGCCCTCTCTCGTCAAAAAGTCCAGTACCAAGATATTTTAAATGTTCTCAAAGACATTCGTGGCAATCAACGAGTAGATAGTCCCGAACCAGAAAGTAAATATCAAGCTCTTGAAAAATATGGTATTAATCTTACTGAACGCGCACGCAAAGAAAAGCTTGATCCTGTCATTGGTCGTGACGATGAGATTCGTCGTGTCATGCAAGTACTTACTCGCAGAACTAAAAATAATCCAGTTCTAATTGGTGAACCTGGTGTTGGTAAGACAGCTGTGGTAGAAGGCTTGGCTCAAAGAATCGTCAATGGCGATGTTCCAGAAAACTTGAAAAACAAAGAAATAGTCGCACTAGATATTGGTTCCCTGCTCGCGGGTACCAAGTTTCGTGGTGAATTTGAAGAACGTTTCAAAGCTGTTATCAAAGAAATCACTGAAGCTGCTGGCAAAATCATTCTTTTTATCGATGAACTTCACACTATCGTCGGCGCTGGTAGCTCTGAAGGTGCGGTGGACGCTTCCAACATGCTAAAACCAGGACTTGCACGTGGTGAAATGCATGTAGTCGGCGCAACAACAACCAAAGAATACCAAAAACATATTGAAAAAGACGCTGCTTTCGAACGTCGTTTCCAACCAGTACTTGTTTTGGAACCAAAGATAGAAGACGCTATCGCCATACTTCGTGGTATAAAAGAAAAATACGAAATACATCATGGTGTCCGTATCACTGATCCTGCTCTTGTCGCGGCTGTACAGCTCTCTAGTCGCTATATTAGTGATAGACAGCTCCCAGACAAAGCTATCGACCTTATGGACGAAGCTGCGAGTGCTCTCAAAATGCAAATAGACTCGATGCCAGACAATCTAGACAAAATGACACGCGACATCATGAAAATAGAAATCGAACTAAAAGCTCTCAAAAAAGAAACTGATGAGGATAGTAAAGACAGAGAGAAAAAACTAAAAGAAGAATTAGCAAATCTAAAAGACCAAAGTAGTGAGATAAGAATGCAATGGAGCAATGAAAAAGAAATCATTACCAAAATTCGTGAACACAAAAAAGAAATTGATAAACTAAAACAACAATCAGAAATTGAAGAACGTAAAGGTGATTTACAAAAAGTCGCTGAACTTCGTTATGGTAAAATTCCGATGATTGAAAAAGCTATCAAAAAATATGAGAATAAATTAGCTGACTTGCAAAAAACCAATAGTATCCTAAAAGAAGAAGTAACTGAAGAAGACATCGCTCGCGTTGTTTCCAAATGGACAGGTATTCCACTCAACAAAATGCTCGAAGATGAAGTAATAAAACTAGCTAAGATGGAAAAGGAATTGGAAGAGAGAGTCATCGGACAGGCAGAAGCTATCAAATCTATTTCTAACGCTATTCGTCGTAGTCGCGCTGGTATTGCCGAAGAAAAACGTCCGATTGGTTCATTTATTTTCTTGGGTCCAACGGGTGTCGGTAAGACTGAGCTGGCAAAAGCTCTCGCAGAATTCTTGTTCAATGATGAAGAAGCTCTTATCCGCATGGACATGACCGAATATATGGAAAAACATTCTGTCAGCAAAATGATTGGCTCCCCTCCTGGCTATGTCGGCTTTGACGAAGGCGGACAATTGACTGATCTAGTCAGAAGAAAACCATACTCTGTGATTCTCTTTGACGAAATAGAAAAAGCTCATCCAGATACTTTCAACATCATGTTGCAAATCCTTGAAGACGGACATCTGACAGACGCCAAAGGACGCAAAGTAAATTTCAAAAATACAGTAATAATCATGACAAGTAATCTTGCTAGCGACATCATCATGAACATGGGTAAAAAAGGAGAATTTGGTTTTGATACAGATCATGACAACAAATCTAAAACAAAAGATGATAAAATAAATGCGATGGTAATGTCAGCTCTAAAAGAAAATTTCAAACCAGAGTTTCTCAATCGTATTGACGATATAATTATTTTCCACTCTCTTACTCCAAAACAAATCCGCAATATTGTGGATTTACAATTGGAAAAAGTAGAAACTAGACTAAAAAAGCAAAAAATAGAAATCAAAATATCTACCAAAGCCAAAGATTGGCTCGCCAAAAAAGGTTATGATGAAACACTTGGTGCCCGCCCACTAAAACGTGTTATTCAAACTGAACTTCTTGATAAATTGGCAATGCTGATTGTAGAAAAAAAAGTTAGTGCTGGCAGTGAAGTGAAGGTGGATGTGGTGAAAAATAAGATTGAGATAAAATAGAGGCTTACAAAGCTCACAAGGCAATTAAAACCAATCTTGAAAGAGATTGGTTTTTTGATATGAAAAAATTACTTAACTATTAATACTTGACATAATAATAATATGGTTAAATCTAATATCTTCTCGTGTGGTGGAAATCGCACGGTGCGAGAGTCGCTCACGAAAGATTCTGTGGAGGAAAAAAAGATGAAAGAGGAAGAAATCTACGACAAAAGGAGGGTCAAACCTCCTGATTTTGAGAAACTGGGTATACTCAGAAAGATCGTAGGGGGAGGTGTAATGGAGACCCTCTCAGAGGGTCAACTGCTCGGCCACGGGAAGGTCTTGTCTGTGACGGTGAACAATCAAACGCTCACAGTCAAGACTACAGAAGGCGAGACCTTCAAGTTCACCGAAGGAAAGTTCTTCTTCAGGTGGTTTCCCACCTGTGGAGGAAAATACAACTACTTGTTGACAGCCTGCCACAAGCGTGGCTGGGACTTCGGATACTTCCAATTTTCTGCGAATAACTGACAATAGGGGGAAGCATGCAGAGCCATCACACGCTCAGCGACACGGGCAGCGCAACGACAGTCGCAGCCCCCCCCCTTTTTTGAAAGTTAATTTAGCTTTTAGAAAAGGTATAAAAAACTGACTTTATAAGTTGGTTTTTTGTTTGTTTTGTAGTACAATATATCCATTATTAATTACCTAATATCTCTATGAAAAAAATTATTACCATTGTTAGTTTTCTAATTATTATAGCTTTTGGTTTCTGGTTATATTTTACCAATTTTTCAAAAGTTCCTATAACAGCACAGAATAACAATGTTAAAGATCAAATACAAGAAGAAAGTAATCCTTTTGTAGGTCACTGGAAAGGTGCTAATAATTCTGAACAGATGATTAGTGATTTGAAAATATTTGAAATAGACTACTACTTTGTTTCTTTTGAGCTAGGTGCCTACTACGGCGATCACTTTGGATTTTTGGAAGGTAAAGCAATAATCAAAGACAATAAAACTGCTGTTTACACTACTGAAGATGGTGTAGAATTCAAATTTGTTATAGATGAAAGTAATAATCAAATAAAGCTTGAAACAACTGACTATAGCTACCAAGCCGGCGCCAACGTGAGATATGATGATATTTATGTAAAAGTCTTAGAGTAAATCTGGTTAAAAAATAGATAAACAAAAAACACCTTTCACAGGTGTTTTTATGTTTTAGTGTTCTAGTGTTTTAACGTGTTTTATTCTTCTGGAAAAATCTGATTTCCTTCTTCGTCATACAAGTGGATTGCCAGTACCGGACAAGATTGCGCGCCGAGCATCACAGTATCTTCATCTTCACCATCTGGGTCAGTCACATAAGCAAGATTTTCATCATCCATTTGGAATACTCCAGGAGCAACTACCACACAAGACTGAGCGCCGATACATGCTTCCCTATCTACAACTATTCTACGAATCTTGCCACCAGCTCTAATTTTCATAGAGATATCTTCTGGTAAAGTATCGAAGTTTATTGGCATTTTTGGTTCATTATTTCCCTGATCCGCCGAAGGACGGAGAGGGGTCTTTCCTGCATCTGACATATTTATTTATTTAATCCTGAACGCAAGTGAGGGATCTGTAGACCCTGAGCGCTTTCGGAATTTTTATTTAATATTTTATATATTACCATTTCTTTTTTGAATTTCAACTACATCATTATACAAATCATTCCAATAAGAATTACTATTTTCTATCAAAGATATTTTTTTAATACGTAATAACCTTTTCAATTGTTTTTCGCGTGCCAAAGCTTCTTCTTTTATATAAAAATTCTCCCAATACACTAATCTATTCACTTTATACTTTTTTGTAAAAGCATCTTTATAATAATCACCTTTTTTATGTTGATAAATTCTTTTTACAAGACAATCGGTAAAACCAACATACAAAACTTTACTAATACTACTCAAAATATAAACATAATAGTTTTTTTCCTCCATATTTTTTGTCATCCTGAGTCGAGAATACGACGAGGGATCTTTTTTTAATTTAAATATTTTTATTTAAAAAATTATTGAATGATTCTAAAAAACATTTTTAATTAACTCAAAGTTATCAGGGTCTACAGACCTCTCTCCGTCCTTCGGCGGGTCAGGGAGTTCATAGGTCTCCCAAAAAATCACTACCCAAATCCAACTTATCTTCAGTATCATACCTAGTATAAGGCATTCCTTCATTATTTTCAATACGTTCTTTGATAGTTCTATTCTTACTATAATGATATACTTTTTCGTCTTCTTTTTCATCTGTAACCAAAATATTTGGTCCTTTTTTACAACGACCTAAACAACTGCACATATGTACAGCCACATCAGTCTCTTTGTATTCTTCTTGCAAGTAGTCAAATATTTCTTCAGAATTACGAGAAATACATTTACTACCACAACAAACTTCTATTTTTTTAGTTTGCATATTTTTTAAAAATTTCAATCTGCAAAGTACACAAATAATTTTGTAAGCTCAGCCGAGCTCGTTTAGAGCCTCGTGAGCCTTGTAGGCCTTGTAAGCTTTGTTATATCCCCATCATTCTACGAACTGCTTCTGGTGGTGTCCATGGTGGATCGAAGGTCTTCTCTACTTCCAAATTTTCTACACCAATTTCAGCCAAAGCATCTTTCATCATACTCTGGATATCTCCATCTAGAGGACACATTGGAGTAGTAAGCGTCATGAGAATGTGAACATTTTTATCATCTTTGATATTTATTTCATAGATAAAACCAAGAGTCCAAATGTCTAGGCCGATGTGGGGGTCAATGACAGTTTTCAGTTGATCAATAACGTCTTCTTTAGTTAATTTTTTTGTTTTATTATTGGACATAAGAGAATAACAATCCCGAAGTCGGCGAAAGCACGACGAGGGATCTTTCTTAAAATAAACTTTTTTAATTAATTTTAACGTTAATTGATTCTACAAGACATTTTTAAAATTGATAGTTCATAGAGTCTACAGATCCTCTCACTGTGCTTCGCCAGTTCGGGATGAACTAACCATTATTCCGCTCCATAATACTTCTCCGAATAAAATCTAATCAACTGTTCAATCTCAGGAATGGCTTCCGGAGTAGCAACACCTACTTTCAATTTTTTCTGGACATCTTCGAGAGTCTTGGCACCTTCAAGTACAGCCTCTTCGATATCATGATCTGTAATATTTAGTTTGTCATCAATAATTTTAGCACCTTTGGTGATTATCTTGTCATGTTGACCAGTCTTTCTATACCAATCGTTGACAGCTGCTTGAAGTGCTTTGTCACCAAGTACTGAACAATGTATTTTACGATTTGGTAAACCACCGAGACGTTCCATGATATCTTGTGGTTTCAATTTTAGCGCATCTTCTATTGTCATTCCCCCATTTTCTGAGAGCATGACTGACAGCATCGAAGTAGAAGCGATAGCACTACCACAACCAAAAGTTTGCCATTTACAATCAGCAATTTTTTCAGTTTTTGGATCAATCTTCAACCAAAGAACCATCTCGTCTCCACAAGCTGGTGAACCAACACGACCCATCGCGTCAGCATCATATTTATCTTCCTCTCCAGCAAAAAGAATATTGCGTGGATTGAAGAAATGATCTTTGACAGTATCAGAATAAAGCCAAGTATTACCTTGTTTGTCGCGAATTTTTGCGCCTGTTGTATTTGTCATAGTAACACAGTTATCCCGAGTCGAGAATACGACGAGGGATCTTTCTTAAAATTTAATATGTTTGTTTAATAAACCGTTAATTGATTCTAAAAGATTATTAAAAAATTATTTATAAAAATTTAGTTTTTCTAATAATTCAATGTCTTGAAATAAATCATTCATATGTATATTATATTTTTTTATCAATTCAATCTTATTTTCACGAGACAATTTTTTCAATTTTTGTTCTCTAATCAAAGCTTCATTTTGGGTATCATATACTTCCCAATATATTAATCTATTAACTTTATATTTTTTTGTAAACGCATTCTCATAAAAACCTTCTTTATGTTGTTTTATTCTCTTTGTCAAACTGTCAGTATAACCTACATAAAATACTCCACCAAGACTACTTAACAAATATACATAATAGCCTTTTCTCCTTAAATTTTTCATAAAATTGTTTTTTTCAATTTTGAAAATTCACAGAGTCTACAGATCCCTCTCTGTGCTTCGCCAGTTCGGGATTATTGTAAATACTGCGGATGAGTATTTTTCTTTGCATCCTCTTGCAAATTCACTGGAGATATCTTACGTAAAATATCTACAATTCCTGGCAAATATTTCATAGAATAATCTATATCTTCTTTTGTTGTTCTTTTACCCAGTGTAAAACGCAAACTTCCGTGAGCATATTCATAAGGCAATCCACAAGCCAGCAATACATGAGAAGGATCAAGTGACTCCGAAGTACAAGCAGAACCAGTCGAACAAACAATGCCATATTCATCTAGATAAAGTAGCAGAGCTTCACCTTCAATATCGAGAACAGAAACATTTAGATTATTTGGCAAACGTAAATCTTCTTTATCCAAAGCAGGACCATTTAGTCTCATCTTTGGGATTTCTTTGTCTAGTCTTTCCCAAAAATAATTACGAAGTTCTGTCAATCGTTTATTTTCTACTTCATTATTTTCTTGAGCCATTTCTAATGCTTTGGCAAAACCGACAATACCTGGAACATTTTCTGTACCAGAGCGCAATCCCCTTTCTTGACCACCACCAAAAATAATTGGTTCAATACTTACATTTCTATGTTTATACAAAATACCAACACCTTTTGGACCATAAAGTTTACTAGCATTTATTGTCATGAGATCTACATGAAGCTTTTCGACATCAAGGTCAAAAGCTCCTGCAGCTTGGCAAGCATCGGTATGAAAATATGGATATTTAGTATTGTTTTCTTTTCTCCATTTCAAAAGTTCACGGCCAATATCAGCAAGAGGTTCTACAGTTCCGATTTCATTGTTGGCATACATCACTGACACAAGAATTGTATCGGCGCGAAGAGCTTCTTTTACTTGTTTTGGAGTTACGAAACCTTGTTCATCTGGAGTAAGATATGTGACTTCAAAACCATGTTTTTCTAAATATTCACAAGGATAAAGTACGGCATGATGTTCAATTTTGGTAGTAATAATATGTTTACCATTTTTTTCATGTTTGCGAACGACGCCAAGAATAGCCATGTTGTCTGACTCAGTACCACCACCAGTAAAAAATATTGTATCTGGCAAAGTATGCAAAATCTGAGCAATACGACGACGAGCATCTTCTAGCGCACCATTTACTTCACGACCAATAGCATAGAGTCCAGAAGGATTGGCATAAATATCTGAAAAATAAGGTTGCATTTCCTCTAACACAACATCATCTACATAAGTAGTGGCAGCGTGATCGAAATAGACTGTTCTTTTATTTTCAGGTTTCTTTGGAAATGACATAATTTTATTTGGTTTTTACTATATAATCAGCAATAACCATGTTAGATAAAATTTTATCTAATTGTAGATTGAGACTATTCAGAACTTGTTTAGCAGTACAAGTCTTAGCACGAGGACAAACATGACCTCGAAAGCACGCTATTACTCCAAAAGGTCCTTCTACGGCTTCCATAACTTCTTTGACAGTGATTTTTTTGATATTTTTTATCAAAAAATAACCACCATACATACCTCTGCTAGAATCAATCAATTTTGCATTTTTTAGTGATCTAGCAATACGTTGCAAAAAAAGAAAAGATATGTTACTATCTGTAGAGAATTTTTTGAGACTCAGAGGTGCTTCTTTGGTAACTTTGGATAGAGCCACAACGAGTTGAATCGCATAATCACTTTGTCTATTGATACTAATCATATTGAATAAATATTACCCTGATAACTCAGGATAGGCTGTTAACCCTTTATTAATTTCAAAAAAAATGTTATATTTTATATCTATTAGATAAATAAGATATAATAAAATAACTTAATCCACCCAAGGCGGACGAGAGAGTTTAATTCCCCATAAATTACTACGAAGATGTTACTTCTTAAAGCTCGTCAGCTTACTTCAAATTAATTAATTTTGATATATTATACTTGCACGGTATGATATAACATTTTGAAACCTTTGTCAAACTGTGTATAATATGGAAATAAACAAATATAAAAGTAGTATTATCAAGAAGGAAAACCTGAATTCTGATACCATTTATCTACAATTGAAAAAACCAGAAAATTACGACTTTCTACCTGGGCAATTCTTACAAACATTTTTTGAAGATGTGAAGAGATCTTACTCTATTTTTTCTAAACCAAGTAGTGAAACACTAGATTTGTGTATCAAATGTTTGGAGGGTGGCAAAGCTTCTGAAATCTTCAAAAATATTAGCGTCGGAGAAGAAATAACTATTTCCAGTCCAATGGGGCATTTTATAATTACAGAAGAAGATATAGAGAGAACTTATATAGCAACAGGTAGTGGTCTAGCTCCTGTAGTCTCAATGATAAAGACTTCTCTCGAAGATTATGGACATAAAAGTAAAATCTATTTATTATTTGGTTTACGCCATGAAGAAAATATTTTTTATAAAACTGAACTAGAAGAATTATCTGCACAATATCCAAACTTTAGTTTTGATATTACTTTGTCTAGACCTAGTGAAAATTGGAAAGGAAATAGTGGACGTGTCAGTGTATATTTACCAGAAAAAATAGTGACAAGAAAAAATAATCATTTCTTTCTTTGTGGAAGTCCAGAAATGGTCAAAGATGTACGCAAATTATTGATTGAAAATGATGTTGATATGAAAAATATTAAGTTTGAAATATTTTAGTTGTAAAGTCAATCCCGAAACCGAGGTACGAGGTAGAGGGATCTGTAGACTCTGTGAATTATGAATTTTAAAAAATCTTTTAGAATCAATTAACGATTTTTTAAACAGAAACATTAAGTTTTAAGAAAGATCCCTCGTTGTATTCTCAACTCGGGATATGATAATAACCTTATGCCAAAATTAAAAATAGGTCTCATAGCCGATGGCAACAGACGCTGGGCCAAAGAAAAAGGCTTACAAACAAAAGAAGGTCATTACCAAGGTTTCAAAGCTGTCAAAGATGTTGTTTTTGAATATTTGTATAATCATAATGATAAATTTGATACACTGGTTGTATATACTTTTTCTACTGAAAACTGGAACAGAAGTCCTATGGAAATTAAAAATCTAATGAATCTTTTCGAAGAAGTCTGTGACACTTGGGGGCATGAATTGATTGAAAAAGAAACTAGATTCATACAAGCTGGAAGAAAGACTAGATTGCCAAAATCACTAATGAAAAAAATAACAGACTTGGAAGAAAAAACTAAAAAATTCAAGAAATTCACAGTGATCCTTTGTATGGACTATGGCAGTCATGATGAAATAAAACGTGCTGTCAAAAAAGGCGGCACGAATTTTGAAAAATATTTGGAAGTTCCTCCACTAGATCTTATCGTCAGAACAAGTGGTGAACAAAGATTATCAAACTTCTGTCTTTGGCAAGCAGCTTACAGTGAATTTATTTTTTACAAAAAACACTTACCAGCTCTGACAGAAAAAGATATGCAAAAAATTGAAGAAGAATTTGATAGTAGAAATGTGAGGAAAGGAAAGTAAGCAAATTAAGCGAAATAAGCAGAATAAGTAAAAATTATAGGAATGGCAAGCAACTGTTTGTCATTTTTTTATTGACATTCAACTTGAAAAGTAGTTAAATATGAAGGTTCTTCGCGCGGTGCGACGAACAAGGAGGAGGAAGGTAATGAAAGCCTTTTTTCAAACGCTCCTGACGATCGTGATGATCGTCCTGGGTGTTTGTGCTTTTCCTTTCTTCTTTCTTTTCGTCACCGTTACGGGTGGTGTCAACCCCACCCCGGCTAAAGCGAAGAAAAAGAAATAAGGAGAACCGCCCGCGAAGTCGACAAGACAACGCGGGCGGAGGCACATCTTTTCAAAATAAAATAGACTAAATAATTTAGTCTATTTTTTTATTATAAAATCTTAATCTGTCTATGTCGTTTACCCACCGAAGCTTTAGTGTAGGAGGGCTTATCTTGCTTATTCTGCTTTTATAGTGGAAGTGTCAAATTGATATTACTTCCAGTCACCTGCCCTTGAGCATTAGCAAAAGCTACTGGCATATCGAAGTCCACACCAATTGGTTGAATCTCTCCTGTAAGTGTTGGAAAATAAATCATCTTATTTTTCTTACCATATTCATACAGTTCTTTGGTAACTTTTACATCTTGTTCACAATATTTTTTTATTTCATCTAGTTTTCCCTCTTTGAACCATTCGATAGCTTGCAAACCATCAGCACTTTTTTCTATTTGCAAAGTAGCTTTGGCAAGATCATTCAATTTGTATCTCTTCCCACTTGTTTCCTTTACTACTTTCAGCATGTCTAATTGTGGAAATGACATAAGATCTCCCGCATAATATTTGTTTAGGATTGGCATATCAAAGTGGTCACTATTATATCCTATGATTCTATCGGCTTTTTCAAGTATCGGCCAAAGTTGTCCCAGTTCATGTTTTTCAAAAGAGCTATATTTGTCTGTTTCATATTCATAAATAGAGACTACTGTGACTTCTAGTTTATCAAATTCACGGATATCTCCGATGGTTTCAATATCGAGTACTATTTCTTTTGACATAGGATTTTGTATTGTCATCCTGAGTCGGCGTAAGCACGACGAGGGATCTTTATTAAATGTTAACTGTTAAAATTGTTGTAGTTGTTGTAAATGTTGAAATTGAAATTCATTTATAACAAACGAAGTGATACCACATCTACAACACTTTTAACGTTGCTATATTTTATCACAAAAAAAAAGTCCAGGCAATATGAACTTTTTTTATTTATTTTTTAATTTTTATGAGAATTTGTACCGGGTCGACGACTAGCGTGCGACCCGGTATTTTTCCCTCACTTCCACCCGTACCGTTCCTTCAACTCGTCCAGGACCTTTTGGGCTTGGTCGGGTCGGACATTTCTTTGAACGAGATTGCAGATCTCTTGTATGGTACCCAGACCTTTCAAGAGCTCACCAATCTTATCGTCCACTTCTTTGTTGGGACGATTATCATGATGATAGCTGTACCTGGTACGTCTTAGATTTAGTTTAGCCATTTCTACCTCCAAAGGTGGTTAAAAACCCATACCACAAATTTTAATTTATGTAAATAAAAAAACAACCCGTAAAATACAGATTGTTTTTATAACCGACAAAGTCGGGACAAGTATTCTTGTGTTTTAATGCTTTAATGAATTATAATCCCAAAGCAGCATTTATTCTTTCCTTATCAAAACCGATGATAATACTACCATTGATATCAATAACAGGCACACCCATTTGTCCAGATTTCTGGACCATTTCTTGACCCTTTGCTTGATCTTCACCAACATTATAATCGGTGTACTCAACATTATTAGCCTTGAAATAATCTTTGGCCATGTTGCAGTAAGGACAACTAGTTGTAGAATATACTATGACATTCATATTTTTTAATTATTATTCCCGTTTGCATGACGGGTTAAATTAAATCATCCCTAGTATCTCATTTTTTAGAAATTGGTCAATTGTGGATAAAAAATACCACTTAAACAGCGGTATTTTCTTATAATTTAACTAACTTTTTTGAATTTTACTTTGAAGATTGGCTCGTACTCATTGCTATATTTGTCAGTAATTCCAATACTTTCACCTTTGGAAATTTTTGCAAGAGCGATATCACTAATCATTTCCATATCTGATTCTATATCAATTTTCAAATCTTCAATCTTAGTAATTTCTGTAGCAAATTGTTCTTTGATAGCTTGTTCGATACGTTTTCTTTTTTCACGAAGAGCTTTCATTTCTTCTTGAACCAATTGATATTCTTGTATAGCTTCTAATGCTTCTTTGTATGAAGCTTTTAGTTCCTTCATGTCCTTTTTGGACTCTTCTATTTTATTAAAAATTTCTTGGATGTCTTGCATACGTTTGTTTATTAGTTAAACATTTTATTAATTAAGTTGTTTTACTTTAAAATTTAAATAATATTATTTACAACAACAATTGTTACATGGCTAAATTGTTAAATTGTTGATTAGATAAAGAAAGCAATTTAACAATTTAACAATTTGACAATTTGACAATTTACAAATTATTTCATCAACTCATTATATTCAGCCACAACTTTCTTGAATTCTTCAATTTTATTTTCAGGCACAGGATCACCTGCTGGCAAATCAAGATTCATTGGATTTACCAATGTTCCATTTTTCTTTATTTGATAATGCAAATGAGGACCCGTAGAATGTCCAGTACTTCCAACATAACCAATCACTTGACCTTGGACAACATGTACACCATTTTTTATTCCAGGCCCCAATGCTGACATATGTGCATATTGTGTAGTGTAAGTATCATTATGATGAATACTAACAAAATTTCCAAAACCACCACTATTCCAGCCAGCAAATTCTATTGTACCATCCCCTACCGCCATAATAGGTGTCCCCATAGCTGCTGCATAATCTATTGCCAAATGTTTTTGCTTACTATAATTGATAGGATCAAAACGAGCATAAGTAAATCCTGAAGTAATACGCTTGAATTCTAGAGGAGCTTTTAGAAATTGTTTTTGTAGATTTTCACCTTCAGCACTATAATAAGCTGCTTTACCTTCTTCATCTTCAAAAAGATAAGCTGTATATACTTTTCCCATATTTACAAACTTACCTGCCAAAACACGCCCATAATTTACTTCTCCACCGTCTCTACTTCTTTTTTCATAAAGTATTTCAAAACTATCATCCTTTTGAACTTGGACAGAAAAGTCTATAGACCAAGCAAAAACATTGGCAAAATCAACTATAACGGATTCTGGGATATTTGCATCAAGACCATCCAAATACATAGAACTACTGATAACCGAACCTTGTGTAACTACTTCTGTGTTGTATATTATTTCTCTTTTTTCTACGTTAAATTTGAAGTCATCGAGGAAATCAATATGGACATAATATTCTTTACCAGTTTCATATTCTAAATATGCATCTTTACCATTCTCATCTTTGGCGAATCTGATTGGTTGTCCGACGCGAATTCTGGTCATATCGTAAGTACTAGAAGCGGCATCCACAATAGCCAACATCTCACTATACCCAATTCCAAAATTTTCCATGATAGTAGCAAAAGTATCATTGTCTTCGACAATATGTGTTTGAACATTATACTTTGGTTCTTCTTTTATACCTTTTACCTCTGCAGTAGTTTCCTCTTCAGTGGGAGGTTTTTCAGTATGTCCTGCACGCACAAAAAATATAGCTCCACCAGCAATAACAAGAATCAGTAATGGTAAAAATATTCTTTTCATATTTTTTCAATAATATTAAACAGCTTATATAGTTTACAACTTTTTATCTCTTTTGTAAATCATCAAAAACAGTATTCAATTTGTATGAATTATGAAAAAACAGTGGACAACTTTTTTATTGACAAAATAAAAAATATATGTTATGATTTTAGCGGTTTATTTAGTATATTTTTCAAAATTTGCTAAAATAAGCTTACAATTTATATTCAGAAGTAGCTCAAGATGGTAGTCCCGACCTAGTCGGGAGTAAACAATATGTTGAGTTATCAAAGAACAAGTACAATACAATCGGTGGTAGCTCAGCGGTAGAGCAACTGGCTGTAAACAATATGTTGCAGCCTGTAGTGGAAACGCTACAGTGCCAACGGAGTGAACTGTTCTGTCTTATCTATATGATAATAGCAGAAGCTGCAAATCTGAAAAGATTTGTTAGACAGGAAACCTGTCCCCGATTAAATCGGGGTGGTAACCTGCAGCCAAGCCCAAAACTTTAATTTTTTCAAATCGAAAAGAAGGGTAATAAATTAAGGGTCCCTGTGCAAACAAGGTTATACCTTAAACAGATATTCTAAAAGTTTTGGGAAGGTTCAGAGACTATCCCCTCGTGGGAGTAGGATTCGACTTAATAAGATTGAATTCGAAGCGCTCCGCACCCTTAATGCTCTCCGATTAAATCGGGGTTACTTGCATGGGTGATGAAATAGTCCAGTCTTTTTCGAAAGGAAGAGTAAACTGTAACCAGTGGGTCGTGGGTTCGAGCCCCACCCACCGAGCAAATGAAACCAGCTATTTATAGCTGGTTTTTTGTTTATAACAGATAAGTTTGTGATTATCCAATAAAAAATGATATAATTAAATATATAATTTATGGAAATGAAAAAAGATAATCAATACATCCAAGAAGCTATCAAACAATCACAAAACTCAGTCAATGCTGGTGGCTATCCCTGTGGTGCTGTCATAGTAAAAGATGACGAGATTATTGCAATTGGACTAAGTAATGGAAAGAATCTATTTGACGCTACAATGCATGCTGAAATTGACGCCATTAGAAATGCTTCCAAAAAACTACAATCGAGAAGTTTGGAAGGTTGTACTTTGTATACTTCGATGGAACCTTGTGTCATGTGTTTCTCCGCTTCATTTTGGGGCTATATCCCAAGAATAGTATACTCTTGTGCCAGATATCAGGTTAACAAAAATTATTATATGGGAGAACACGATATTTCAGCTATGAATGAAAAGAACTATCGTAGAAAAATTGAACTATATCATCATAAAGAAAGTTCTGAAGATGCTTTGAAAATAATAAAAGAATGGGAAAAAAATAACAATAAATAATACACTAATAAAATCTTTATGGATAAGAAAAAAGAACCAAACAAAGTTAATGGTATTGCAATAGGTATTCTCTTTGGGTTGTGTTTTGGGACAGTCTTTGGAAAAATAATTTTCGGAAATGTTGGATTAGGAATAGGATTAGGAATAGGACTAGGAATTGCTTTTGGTGCCGCTTTTGGCAGTATATACGATCAAAAAAATAAAACATAGGTTCGAAATTCGCTTCATACAAAAAACAAATAAAACCAGCTTTATGGAGCTGGTTTTTTGTTATCCCCAATTTGCACAAAAAAACATTATGCTGTATTATATCAATGTCTATTGATATACTATAATAAAAAACTATGCCAAAAATAAAATGTTGTAGTAACAAAAAAATAAGTAACGAACTAAAAAAGACTGTAGATTTTTTGAAAATAATTTCTGAAGAAAACAGGATGCGTATTTTGTGTATTTTGAAAAGTGGACCAAAATGTGTGTGTGAAATTTGGCCAAATTTGGACTTATCACAAAATCTGACTTCACACCATCTCAGTGTCTTGAAAGAATTTGGTCTAGTAAAATCAAAAAAACAAGGACTAAAAGTATTTTATGAATTGAATGACAAAAATTTACAAAAACAATTAATTAATCTTGATTTATTCTTAAAGTAAAAAATATGCTCATAAAAATTCTCGGCTCAGGTTGTCCTAATTGTGTAAGACTAGAAGCTAGTGTCAAAAAAGCTGTAGAAGCTTTAGATTTGAAAGAAGCTATAATAGAAAAAATCACCGACATGGGACTTATCATGAATTATGGGATTATGAGTACACCCGCTCTCGTAGTAGACGAACAAGTCCTAAGTTATGGTCGTGTCCCCGATGTCGCCGAAATAAAAGAAATCTTGGTAAATGCTAATCAATAATAATCTATGAGTATCTTTTATCCTGTACAATTGTTGGCGGACTGGCTGACTTACCAAGTCTTCTCTATCTCCCCCGACACGCTACTCGCTAGTGCTGTCAATTTTTTTATTTTTGATACTGTCAAAATTTTTCTCTTGCTCATCGTCATTATTTATCTAGTTTCTATCATCCGCTCTTATCTACCACCCGAAAAAGTCCGCCACATCTTGTCTGACAAACACAAATTTGTGAGCAACATTCTCTCTGCTCTACTCGGCATCGTCACGCCCTTTTGTTCTTGTTCGGCTGTTCCCCTCTTCTTGGGTTTTGTCGAAGCTGGCGTGCCCCTTGGCGCCACATTTTCTTTTCTCGTCGCTTCCCCGATGATAAATGAAGTCGCTCTCATATTGTTATTTGGGATGTTTGGCTGGAAAATAGCGACTATCTATATTGTCAGTGGTTTGCTTATTGCTATTTTTTCTGGCTTGATTATCGGCAAATTGCCGGTAGAACATCTACTCACTGATCTAGTTCGCAAAAATCAACAAAAAAATAGTATACCATTACCAAAGATGAATGCTAAACAAAGACACAAATATGCTCTAGATTATACTTGGGATATTGTCAAAAAAGTCTGGCTTTATGTCATCATCGGGATTGGGCTTGGTGCTTGGATACACGGGTTTGTCCCAGCTGATTTCTTGGCGCAATATGCAGGCGCAGACAAATGGTATGCTGTCCCACTCGCGGTAATCATCGGTATTCCTCTCTATTCCAATGCAGCTGGTGTGATTCCTCTAGTCAGCGCTCTAACTGAAAAAGGTGTGGCGATTGGTACAACTTTAGCTTTTATGATGGCGGTCACTGCCCTATCTTTGCCAGAATTTATGATTTTGAAAAAAGTGATGAAGACAAAACTTATTATTATTTTTGCTTCTGTCGTTGGTTTAGGGATTATTTTTACTGGATATTTGTTTAATGTGTTGATTAAGTAGTCCTTATTTTAATTTTTTAGTAAGAAAATCATCTTTGTGAAGCTGGTTTTTTGTTATTGTAAATTGGTAAATAAAGTGGTAAGATAAATTTAGAATATAATATAAAAAACAATTGAAGAATTACTTGAATAATTAGTAATATGAAAATATCAAAAGCATCATTATTTACAACGATGACCTTTGCAATTGGTTTCATGATTCCTGCATTGGGTTTTTTGTTTCCTGAGACGTTTTTTTCCAATCAACAAAAGATAAGCCAATTTGTTTATAATTTTGGATACTTAGCACCTATTATTTTTATAGGTTTATCTATAATTCCCGTTGTAATTACTCCACTTAACCACGGAGCTTTTGGAATAGTAGGTGGTTTTATTTTTGGTCCATGGGTTGGTTTTTTATTAAATTGGATGTCTAAAATGATAGGAACATATATAAACTTCACCATTGGTCGCCTTATAGGAAGAAAAGCTACAAAAAAATATTCTAAATCAGAAAATTTCAAACACTACAACACAGTATTCAATAAACAACTTTTTTTGTTATTTGCAGGCTTAACAATAAATGATACACTTTCCTATATGGCAGGGGTATCCACTATGAAAACAAGAACTTTTTTAATACTGACATTCTTGGCTCATATTATTCCAGCAATGACTTTGGCTTATATTGGCAGTGGAGTTTCACTTAAGGATCCTCTTTTCTTTATACTAACAAGTATTATTTTATTGATTGCTCTTTTCTATTTTATTATCAAAAAAAATAAACTAAACAAAACTTAAATTTTATGATCTACTTAATCGGTGCGCCACCTCGCTGTGGTAAAACTACTTTGGCAAAAAAAATGTCTAAACAAAACAAAATTTCTTGGTTATCTTCTGATACATTGGATTCAGTAGTTCAAACACATACACCAAAAGAAGAAATGGAGAAAAAATATCCCTACTCAACTTTACGTAAAAAAGGAAAAGCCATAAACAATGATACTTTTTATGAAACTTATTCAAGTCAGAAAATAATGAATGTACTAAAACAAGAAGCAAAAGCAGTTTATAAAGCAATTGATACAGTAATAGCTTGTGAAATAGCAGACGGAAATAATTATATTATAGAAGGTTATCACATCGTACCTAGCTTTGCACAAAAAATGATCAAGAAATACGGAAAGCAAAATGTGAAAGCTGTTTTTCTAACAAAATTCAATGCAGAAAAATTTGCCAAAGATGTAATCAAAAGTAAAACACCAAACGATTGGCTTCTAGTCTTAACCAAAAAGCCAGAAACTTTTTTGAAAGTTGGGAAAATGGTTTCACTCTACAGCCAATACTTCGAAAAAGAAGCCAGGAAAAATAGTTTGGAAGTATTCAATATGGACAAAAAATTCAATCAACAAATAAATAAAGCTATCAAATATTTAAATAATTAATTTAATACAAAACCCTATGAAATTCCCAGAAAATTTCAATCTCAAGCCTCTCAACATCTTAAAATTGTTGGGACTGGCTATCGTCGTCATAGTTGTCATCGCTTTGGCAATCCGTCTTATCACTTATTCTATCAGCCCTCTCAAGTCAGGAGTGTCTGATAATATGGGTCTGTCCTCCCCTAGTTCAGCCGGCATCTCACTTGGCAAAGCATCCTCAAACTCATATTACGCCGAAGACGCTAGCTTGTCAGTACGAAATGTCGTCGATAGCCTCTTTCCACCAGACAACAATCCTACACCTGGTGATGACGCCGAAAATTACGAAGTAAAAGATTATAACGCGACTATAGAAACTCGTGATTTGGAAGATACTTGCAATAGCGTGGCTAAGCTAAAAGCTCGTGAAGATGTCATCTTCGAAAATGCTAGTAAATATGAAAGAAGCTGTAACTATACTTTCAAAGTGAAAACTGCGAGTGTAGAAGAAATCTTGAGCGTTCTAAAAGATTTGGATCCAAAAGAATTAAATGAAAATGTTCGTACTATCAAAAATGTTATCAATGATTATACGAGCGAAGTAGAAATTTTGGAGAAAAAATTGGCTTCTATCGACTCCACACTAAACAACGCGGTAAAAGCATATGACGAAATCACAGACGTCGCTAGAAAAACTCAAGACGCCAATGCTCTAGCCAAAATCATTGATAGCAAAATCCAAATTATCGAAAAATTAACACAAGAAAAAATAAACATCACAGCCAATCTAGACAGACTTGCTCGCTCCAAAGCTGAACAACTAGACAGATTAGAAGACACTTACTTCAATGTCTATGTACAAGAAAACAAATTTGTCGATGGACAAAATTTGAAAGATTCTTGGAAGTACGCTGTGAAATCATTTGTGACAGATACCAACAAAGTCATTCAAGATGTCAGTATCAATCTTGTACTTATAGTACTCACTATTTTACAATATATCCTCTACTTCTTCATCCTACTCTTCGCTGCCAAATATGTCTGGAAATGGGCTAAGTATATTTGGAAGAGATAAAATAATTTTAATCAAAAAAAACGTAGCTTGAATAAGCTACGTTTTTTGTTATAATAGAAAAACATTAATATAAAAATATGGACAAAAAATTAGTCATGCTTGGTATGATAATTGGTAGTACACTTGGTTCTTATATTCCTGTTTGGTTTGGAGTTAGCCTTTTTTCCTTTTCTTCTGTCATAGGTACTTTTGTTGGTGGAGTATTTGGAATTTGGGTGGTGTTTAGATTTTCGAATTAAAATAATATAGTCAAAAAATAGCATGTATGTTATACTTGACATATAAGATATCACATGATATAGTCTTTTATTCAAATTAAACTACTATTATGTCATTAACAAAAAAAGCAAAAGATCAACTTATCAAAGCTCTTTTTGGAAAAGCTTCTGTACCACGTGGTTTGTTTGAAATATCACAATATTTTAAAAATTATGGTGTTATAAATTTTAAATACGAAAAAGGTGAAAATGGCGAAATTATTGCTATTAGTACTAATTTTAGATATGGATCTATAATTACTTCTGGTACTGATAAATACCAATTAGACAAAAATATAAAAGATGCCATATTAACATCATTTGATATTCCTTCATCATTTGCCAAAGAAGCTTCTATACAAAAAATTGGAGATAAAAAAGGAAAGTATGCCCTCGCTTAGTGAATTACCAGGTGAGATAAAACGTAAAAAATTTATAAAAGCTTTGCGACGTCTAGGATTTATTATAGATAGAACTGGAGGTAATGGAAGTCATTGTAAAATTACTTGGCCACGAACACAAAAATCCATTACAATTCAATCCAAGATAAGAAAAGATGTTTTACTTTATATATTAAAAGAAATTGAACAATATAGTGGAGTTACTTGGGAAGAAATTAAAAAAGAACTTTAAAAAACAGCTTTGTATAAGCTGTTTTTTTATTTGTATGAAATTCTTAGTTCTTAATACTAGCTATTATCTTGTCAGCGATAGTATCCAAATCAAAATTTTCTCTTTCTTCACTACACTTTGTTTCTTCTTCAGATTCTAGATTATTACATTGTAAATAGTTTACTGAAAAAAGAACAGAAGTCAGACCATACTCTTCTGTGATAGTACTATAAGTAAAATCTGTGATAGAACCATCAGCAGTACCATCACTCTTGGCAGTAATACAATATTCATTATCATTGATAGTCTGTTTACTTACTCTTTCTGGTAAACTACTAGTTTCTTTTGTTGTCTTACATGTTAATTTTTTTACTTTGCTATTTACAGTAATCATCGGAGGAATATTCTCAAAAGAAATATACTCAGCATCCAATCTATCTGGATATTCATATGTGAAACCAACTTCATCATCTCTAGTTGATTGCCAGTGAGGTTCTTTGCCTATAGAATATTGTCCTAGAGTTACAGCTGTAATTAGCCATGGATGACCTTTTTTACCACTTTTTTCTACAGTCACACTGATAGGACGTTTGGCAGCAAAACCATCTAGAGTACAACCTTCTATCTCAGTATCTATACCGGCTACTCCCACACAAGCATCAGAGACTTCATCACTTGTTATTTCTACGATATTACCACGCACTTCATATTTGGTGTCAGTAATTTTCGTAGTACTCAGAATCTCGATATGGTCTGGCCAAGGACTTGAAACCATACGACCTGGAGCATTTTGAGGATTACGAAGCCAACTGACTATCAAAAGAGGATCTTCTAGCAATTTACCATAGTTTTCTTCCATACTTACTGACAAAACATCTATATCTTCCGCAGCCAAATTCACGTTTTGCAATCTTTTACCAAAAGTCTCTACCACATTTTGGACTAAAGCTTGGTTCTTTTCATCAGCGTGAAATTTTGGAAAAAATAGATAAGCCAGCCCCCCAAGAATCAAGACAGCAATAACAATAGAGACCATTTTGTTGTTTACTTGCTTTGTCGGTTTTTTTGACGCCATATTTTTGTTTTTGATATTAATATTAAAATTACGGGATAATTATACACTATTTACTAAGTATGACAAGTCAAATAGTGGTATTTGCCTAAAGTTAGATTATATGACTATTATCATAAATATAAAAGATGTTGTAAATTTTGTCACACAATTATATAATACAAAATAAGTATAATACCTAAAAAAAGAATCAAAACATTAGTAAATGTTCTTCAATTATAGTATAATTTGAGCATATTATTTAGCTATACAATATATGTTATTCTCTCGTACCAACTTAGTCAAAAAAATTGTCCTGAGTTTTTTGTCAGCGGTAATACTAATAAGTGTCAGTCTCATTTTTCCAAGTGTTATAAATAAAGGTGTAGCTCTGTATTCTCCAGCACATACCACGGGGGTCTTGATGGATGATACTTTTATGGAGTTGTTCATAAACGATCACAACGAAAATCCTATATTTTCTCTGAGAAAGTTCACCAATGTTCCACTCTTTACCATTAGTAAAACTTTTAACATTTCTCTCACTGTTTCATTTTTGATAGTACAGTTTTTTTATATTTTCCTAACAATTTTTGTTTTTCTAAGTTTAATAGAGCAGATTTACAAAAAGAAATTTATAAATTCTCTGATTACTCTACTTTTCTTCTTATTTTCTTTTTCAATAATATTTTCTTTTTTCATTCCGATTTATAGTTATGATGATTTCCCTCAATATCTATTTTTATTTTTAGCCTTATTCTATGGACTAAAGAAAAAACCAATACTAACGACAGTTTTTCTTAGTTTATCCCTTTTGGCACGTGAATCATCTATTTTACTGTTTCCATCTTTGGCTATCCTTATTTTCCCAGATATTATCGAAAATCCAAAACATTTTTTTACTCAAAAAAAAGAGCTACTAAAAAATTTAACTCTATTTATAATACCTGTCATTGTTTACTATCTATATGTATTGATAGAAACCATCTTACACAAAAATATTCTAAGCGCCAATCTGGATTACTTCGAGACAGAGAGATTCTCACATTTAGCTTTCAACTTCCACAATTTTCAATATGGCATAGAATCATTTATGGCGATATTGCTTGTTTTTTTACCAACTTATTATATCTTGTCAGTTAGTAAAACTTTTCAAGAAGACAAAAACAAAAAATATTTGAAGATGGCATGGCTATTGGCTTTTGTCATAAATACTCCCATCACACTACTAGCAACAAGAGCTCAAGAAGCCAGAATCATGGCCCTGCCTATGGTTCTTATCTGGCCTTTTCTAGGCAAGTATCTCTATGAATTACTAAAAGAATTCCCAAATGAAGTAAAAAAATACTTCAAAAAATGGAATAGTATAGATAACATTCCAGTTCTTATCATAAATTTCTTATTAATCTTAACAATACTCTTTTTAGCATATTTATTTTTATTAAAAGTGTACCAACCAGGTTTGAATGGTTTCCCTAAAGGATACAAATTGTATGCAATAATTATCACAAATGTTTTGACACTTCATTATTTGTTTACAAAAAAATCTGAATAAAATATCTCAAAAATTATAAATCCAGACAAAACTGGCTTTTTGTAGTAAAAAAAGCTATACTAAGTATAGATACACATAATTCATCTAATTATAATTATATGCCTCAAACAAACAACAACACACCAAAAGATGTATTCTTGCATCTTTTCAACATCTTCACATTTTATCTCAGTGTTATCGCTTTTATTACACTCTGGGTACAATATGTAAACAAACTTTTTCCAGATAATCTAACTTATTATTTTGATAATATTTCAAACATGTTTACTTGGTCATCTGCCGTACTTGTTATCACTGTACCAGCTTTCATAATAACTACATGGTTGTTGGAAAAAGATATTAAAAAAGTCCCAGAAAAAAAAGATTTTATACTTCGCAAATGGCTCCTCTACTTTACACTATTTATAGCAGGTGTTACTTTTGTAATTGATCTTATCACTTTTGTGATGTACTTCTTCCGTGGTGAACTTACTACCAGATTTTTCTTGAAAGTATTGGTAGTATTACTCGTCGCGGCAGCTGTCTTTGTCTATTACCTATGGGAATTGAAAAGGAAAGAAAAAATTGGTAACACTCTAAAATTTTTGTCTACAATTTTGGCAGTAGTGGTAATTGGAAGTATTACTGTAGGCTTTTTCGTAGTAGGCACACCAAAGGAGCAAAGAAATAGAAAATTTGATACAGAAAGAATACAAGATTTTACAAACATTCAAACTCACATAATTGATTACTGGTCTCAAAAAGAAAAGCTACCTGAAAATCTAGAACAATTAAATAATGACATCAGTGGTTTTACGGCACCAAAAGATCCAGTAAGTGGATTAAATTACGAATACAATGTCAAAGGTGATTTGACCTTTGAGCTTTGTGCCAATTTCGACACAACACTAAGCCAAGATGAAACAAAAAATATAGACACTTACTACTACGACATGACCACTACCCAAAACTGGGCACACGAAAAAGGCCATGTCTGTTTCGAAAGAACTATTGATCCCGAATTATACAAAAATTCTGACAACACAATGCTAAATCCAAAAGTTATTAGATAAAAAAATAATATAATTAAAAAACATCGTCCTAAAAGACGATGTTTTGTTTTATATTTTTTGTTTGTGTGCCTACGTCCGCGTCGAACCGAAGTCCGACGCGGACGCATGGCATGCCTCCTCATTTCTTTCTTTTTTTTTCTTCCCTCCTCTCAGCGAGAAGTCTTTCGACCTCCCGCCGAAAACCGCGAAACTCACGTCGAGCCACCAATACGACGGCTCGAACTATTTCTTTGACGTCTTTACACGTCAAAATTTCCCTCCTTCCTCCGCACCTTACGGAGGATAATCAAAGTTAATTAATAGTTTATTTAAGTAATTTTGTCAAACAAAAAACACCACAATCATGGTGTTTTTATGTTTTAATGCTTTTATGAAATTAGCCGAAAGTAAAAGTATAAATTCTCAC
>PFPL01000068.1 GCA_002793035.1 Candidatus Magasanikbacteria bacterium CG_4_10_14_0_2_um_filter_33_14 | reverse complement strand
AGTAGGGCGTACAGGTGCTTTGACTCCTGTGGCTCTTATGGAACCTGTGAAATTGGCAGGTACAACAGTTACACATGCGACCCTTCACAATTTCGATGAGATAGAAAGATTGGGTGTGCGTGTAGGAGATAGTGTTGTGGTTGAAAAAGCAGGTGATATCATTCCAAAAGTTGTCCGGGTTTTGGATAAGCTTCGAACTGGTGAAGAAAAGAAAGTGCGACAACCAAAGACGTGCCCTGTTTGTCGGAGTGTTGTACAAAAGTATGGTCTCGCTACAGGAGAGAGTAAAGAAGGTGTCGCACTAATTTGCTCTAACAATAAATGTTATGCCAAAGAACTTGAAAATATTATTCACTTTGTTTCCAAAAAAGCTTTCAATATCGACGGTATGGGAGAAAAGATTGTGGGACAACTGCTAGATGAGGGATTGATAAAAAATGTGGCAGATATTTTTACTTTGAAATTAGGTGATTTGGAAGTGTTGGAGCGTTTTGCGACTAAGTCAGCTCAAAATCTTATTGAAGCAATTGATAATGCTAAGAAAGTAACTTTTGCTAGATTTATTTTTGCTTTAGGAATTTTGCATGTAGGTGTGGAGACTGCGGAAAAACTTGCAGAACATTTTGCAACTTTAAACAAATTGATGAAAGCAAGTAAAGAAGAATTGGAAAATTTGAGCGATGTAGGACCTCGGGTGGCACAATCAATTTCTGATTATTTTGCTGAAAGTGACAATAAAAAACTTTTGGAAGATTTGATTACTAATGGTGTCAAAATCCAAACTATCAAAAAACAAAAAGATTCTGAAAATTTAGCTGGCATGACTTTTGTGCTTACTGGTACTTTGCCAAATCTTTCTAGAGAAGAAGTGACTGAAAAAATAAAAGCTAATGGTGGACAAGTCGTCGGTTCAGTTAGTAAAAAAACAAGTTATGTGATAGTTGGAGAAAGTCCAGGAAGTAAATATGACAAAGCTCAAGAATTGGGAGTGAATATCTTGGATGAGGAAAATTTTCTAAAGATGCTGAAATAGTAAATAATTTTATAAAATAAAACATTCCGTTGATTTTGGAATGTTTTTTGTTATTTTGAGAGGTCCGGCTGGTATAAGGATCTCCCGCTTCGTCGGTCACAGAAAGAGCTCTTATGATACCAGCCGGACGGGATATATATTATTATTTTATGCTAATTTAGTCAAGTTTTTTCTATCTTGCAATATCTATACCATCTTGCTATAATATCCCTATTATTACATATAATTATGAAATTAGAAAAAGAAGAAATAAAACAAATTTCTACCCTTTCTCGTCTGGAGATTGAGGAAGAAAAACAAGAAATGTACAGTGATCAATTATCCACTGTTTTTGGTTATATAAAAATGCTCGAAGAAGTGGATACTGAAGGTGTAAAAGAAACTACTCAGGTGACAGGTCTAGAAGATGTGGTACGCGAAGATATTGTGATAGCTTCTTCAGAAGAAAAAAGACAAAAGCTTATTGCACTTTTTCCTGAAAAATCTGGTGATTTACTAAAAGTTGACGCCGTTTTTGATAACTCTACCGAAGAATAATATGAATTTAAATGAATTAACAATAAAACAAGCTTACGAAGGTTTGAAAAACAAAGAATTTACATCAGTAGAATTGACTAAGGCTTGTTTGAATAGAATAAAAGAAAGAAACAAAGATATCAATGCTTTTATCTCTGTATTTGAAGAAAGTGCTCTAGCAGAAGCTAAGAAAGCTGATGAAATGATTTCTAGTGGCAAGCAACAAATGCTGACTGGTATTCCTTTTTCAGTCAAAGATGCAATTGACACTCTAGATTTACGCTCAACAGGTGCTGCCAAAATTCTGGACAATTATGTTCCACCTTTTGAATCGACTGTCATTTCCAAAATACGCGCTCAAGGTGCTGTACTACTTGGTAAAAATAACTGTGATGCTTTTGGACATGGTGCTAGTAATGAAAATTCTATGTACGGACCAGTCGCTAATCCACATGATTTGACCAAAGTTGCTGGTGGTTCATCTGGTGGTTCGTCTGCTGCTGTGGCTGACCATCAATGTATTTTTGCTATTGCCGAAGATACTGGTGGTTCGATTCGTCAGCCTGCTAGTTTTTGTGGTATTGTAGGCTTGCGTCCTAGTTATGGTCGTAATTCTCGCTATGGTATTATGCCGATGGCTAGTTCACTTGATACTGTGGGTCCTATGACTAAGACTGTGGAGGATATTGCGATACTTATGGAAGTAATAGCTGGTAGTGATGAAAAGGATGCTACAACAGTACCAGACGAAGTGCCAGAATATACTAAAAATCTTAATAAAAAAGAAAAGTTTGTGATTGGTTTGCCACAAGAATATTTTGAGACAGACGGCATGCACGAAGAAACTAGAAAATTGGTAGAAAACAAGATTGAAAAAATAAAAGCTCATACTGAATTGGAAGTAGAATTCAAACCAGTTTCTTTGCCTTATACTAAATATGGTATTCCTGTTTATTATATTATTGTGCCTAGTGAAGATAGTTCAAATCTTGGTCGTATCGATGGTGTGCGTTATGGTATGCGTTCAAAAGAAGCCAAAGATTTGTACAATATTTATGCCAAATCTCGTGGAGAAGGTTTCCCAGAAGAAGTGAAGCGTCGTATCATGGTGGGTACTTATAGTCTTTCATCTGGATATTATGATGCTTATTATAGTAAAGCTCAAAAAGTGAGAACGCTTATTATCGAAGATTTCAATCAAGCTTTTGCTCAAGTAGATTTGCTTATTACTCCGACTTCACCTTTTACTGCTTTTGATATGAATGGCAAAATCAATGATTTGATGGCAATGTACTTGGCTGATGTTTTTGTTAGTCCTAGTGCTGTAGCTGGTTTGCCTGGTATTTCTATCCCAGTTGGTAATGATAGCAAAAATTTGCCAGTTGGTATGCAAATCATTGCACCAAGACTTGGTGAAGAAAAACTTCTTAATTTTGCTAGTTTGGTAGAAAATGTTTAATTAAACAATTATTTTTTATGAAAAAGGAGACTATAGAAAAAATGCAAAAAAATTCGAAAAAGGATTTTAGTTATTCTTTGAATGAAAGTGGAGACTTTCGTGAATCTTGGCGTATTTTTCGTATTATGTCTGAGTTTGTCGAAGGTTATCAATTTTTGTCAAAGATGGAAAATGAAGTCACTATTTTGGGTTCAGCTCGTCTAAAACCAGATAATAAATTTTATAAAATATCTGAACAAATGGGTGCTTTGTTAGCAAAGGGTGGTTTTACGACTATTACTGGTGGTGGTCCTGGTGTGATGGAAGCGGCAAACAAAGGTGCCTTTGAGGCTGGTGGAAATTCGGTAGGTCTCAATATTCAGCTTCCTTTTGAACAACGTATAAATCCTTATGTAAAAAGTTCTATTGCCTTTTATTATTTTTTCACTCGCAAGGTGATGCTTATCTCTCCTTCTAATGCTTTTATTTATTTTCCTGGTGGTTTTGGTACTATGGATGAATTTTTTGAAGTAGTAGATTTGATGGAACTAGGTAAAATGCAACGCTCACCCGTTGTATTGGTAGGAAAAGAATATTGGGGGCCTCTCTTAGAATTTTTGAAAACAAAATCAGTACCTCTTGGTTCTATCACTGAAGAAGAAATAAATCGTTGGCATGTCGTTGAGACAGCAGAAGAAGCATATGAATTCATCAAAGATGTTAAGGAACCAACTGACATTTGTGAACTTGACCCAAATAATTTTCAATGTGCTGATGGTGGTACTGATTGGAAAATATTCAAAATTATGGCTGAACTAGTTGAAGGTTTTGAATTCTTGACTGGATTGGTAGAAGATGTGACGGTACTTGGTACTAGATCTATGTCAAAAGATTCACCATATTATCAGCAAGCTTATGAATTGGGTAGAGCTTTGGCCAAAAATAATTTTGCTACAGTCACTGGCGGTGGTACTGGTATTATGGAAGCGGCCAACAAAGGAGCTTTTGAAATGGGAGGAAATTCGATTGGAATTAGTATGAAGCATGGTGTCAAAGAAAGTTACAATTCTTATGTGAAAAAAGCTATTAGCTTCAATTTTCCTTTCACTCGTAAATTGATAATTACTGCACCTTCGAAAGCTTTTGTCTTTTTTCCTGGTGGTTTTGGTACTATGCACCAGCTTTTCGAAGTGTTGACTCTTATGCAAACAAAAAAAATGGAGCGTATTCCTGTTATTCTTTTTGGTCATGATTTCTGGGGTCCGCTACATGCTATTATTAAAGAAATATTTGTACATAATTTTGAGACAACAGGGGATGAGGATGATGAACTTTATCAAATAGTGGATAGTGTCGATAGTGCGATGAAGTTGATAAAGGATTTTAGAAAATAGTCTAAATAGAGTCCATAAAGTTTATAAAGTTTGTAAAGTCAAAAGTCGTGACTGGCCTTTGACTTTTTTGTTAAAAACGTGTAGAGTATTAGCGTTTGGTCAGAAAATAATATGTCTAAATTGAAAGACTTTAAGGGCTTTTGACTTTATAGACTTTTTGACTACAATGGAGAATTCGCATAGTGGTCGAGTGCGCCACCTTGGAAAGGTGGTATATCCGAAAGGGTATCGAGGGTTCGAATCCCTCATTCTCCGCAATAGTAAAAAACTAGGTGTATGATTGATTTTTTTAACCAAAATATTGTGAGTGCTTTGTTAGGGGCTACTGTTTTTGCTTTCATCTCAAATATATTTTTTTTAAGGTATTCAAACTTATCTAATAAAGTTTCAGATTTTAAATGGTTAAATAATTTTGTTTCTTTTCATTTTCATCATGAATTGAACATAAATTTGGAAAAAATTAAAAAATTTAGACAAAAATTATCACAAGAATTATCACAAGAATTATATAGTTTAGATTATTTTGCAGAGAGTATTATTTTTTTGGATGAGACTGTTATATCTTTACTAGTTTCAAAAGAAAATATAAAATATATTAATCCTGAAATAGCTAATACTTTTTTTATTTTTTATAAAAAGATTAAAAAAATAAATGAGGTTTACTATTTTTTGTTTGATAGATTAGTTAGAGGTGAGTTGGTACATAGAAAAAATTTTATTTTTTTAAATAAATTCATTGATGAATTAGAAAAAGATATAATTTTTTTTATAGAAATGAGTGAAAATGGTTTTTTACTTTATGGACCACATGATGGTTATATTACAAGAAAAGAAAAATGGAAATCTAAATTTAGTATTTGGTTTTTTGGTACAATATTAAAAAAAGGTTAAATATAATTATGCCCAAAATAAATTTACCAGAAAAATTATTGGAACGTCTTGATCTTATTTTTGGAAAGAGTAATACCCAAAAAATTTTAGCTACTTTCAAAGCACGCCCGACTACTTTTCGCGTGAATACTTTGAAAAATGATAGAGTAGAAGTATTGCAAATTTTGCAACAAAAAGGTTTCAAGGTAAAAAGAGTGCCTTGGTTGGCTGATGCTTTTATTTTGGAAAACAAAAGTCAATCTGAGCTCATGAAAACAGATTTGTTTACTGACGGCAAAATATATTTGCAAAGTCTAGCTAGTATGGTGCCAGTCGTTGTGCTTGATCCAAAAGCAGGGGATAAAGTCTTGGATCTTACCTCAGCTCCTGGTAGTAAGACTAGTCAGATGGCTATGATGATGGGAAAAGTTGGGGAGCTCGTTGCCAACGAATTAGACAAGATTCGTTTTGAAAAACTAGCACACAATATGAAATTGCTGGGAGTAGAGGATAGTGAAAAAGATGATTGGGATTTCGAACTGGTAAATGAAGATGGT
>PFPL01000053.1 GCA_002793035.1 Candidatus Magasanikbacteria bacterium CG_4_10_14_0_2_um_filter_33_14 | reverse complement strand
AACATAATTTTCTAAATTAAATCTTACTTATGTTATTTTACACCATAACTAAAAAAGTAAACACTTTCGTGTCTACTTTTTGGGGCCCAGTTCATTTCAAGGTTGTTTTTATAATTTGTTTAAATCAGTATAAATCAATGCTTTATTCAACAGCAACTTTCACACTTGGCCCCATACTACTTGTAAGGAATAGACCTTTGATATAAGTACCTTTTGAACCTTGTGGTTTAGCTTTTTTGATAGCTTCCATGAAAGCAGCAAGATTTTCTTCCAATTTTTTGGCGTCAAAACTAATTTTACCAATTACTTGGTGAACATTAGCACCATCATCATTTTTGAAAGCAGCTTTACCTTTTTTGATTTCTTCTACCATTCTTTTTACATTTTTATCTACAGTACCTGTCTTTGGATTAGGCATAAGACCTTTTGGACCAAGGACACGAGCAGCTATAGCAAGTTTAGGCATCATTTCTGGAGTAGCAACTGCGATTTCAAATTCGATTTTACCTGTATCTTTTATTTTTTTGATATCTTCTTCACCATATACGAAGTCAGCTCCTGCAGCTTTGGCATCAGCTTCATCATTGGCTCCAACGAAAGCGGCTACAGTTTTTGTTTTGCCTGTACCATGTGGCATTACTACTGTGGCGCGGATTTGTTGATCTGTTTTCTTTGGATCAATTCCAAGTTTTACGTGTACTTCTACTGAAGCATCGAATTTTACAGTACTAGTCTTTTTGACCAATTCAATAGCTTCTGCTACAGAATATACTGTTTCTGTGTTGACTTGAGTTTTCAAGTCGGTCATTCTTTTTGACATAAATGTCTATATTTTCGTGGTGCTAGCCCCTGAATGGTCAGGGTCCCACTAAATTTAATAACGTATTATTTATACTATATTGAGGTATTTTTGTCAAGTAGTTAGTCAAAAGTCTATAAAGTCTGTAAGGTCGAAAGTAATTGAAGATTAATAACAAATTTCAAAGCTCAAATGACAAATCAAATCCAAAAGATTAAATGACCAAAATTTTTGATATTAGTAATTTGTTATTGATTTGATATTTGGATTTTGTAATTTGTTTGTTACTTGTATCTTGTACCTTAAATTATAAGATTTTACTAATTTTTCAAGCCTTTTTTTCCATGGAAACGTTTATGTACATTCTTCAACTCTTTATCAGTAATATGTGTATATATCTGTGTAGTGGTGATAGAAGAGTGTCCGAGCATAGACTGGACGCTACGAATGTCTGCGCCATTTTGGAGCAAATCAGTGGCATAGGAGTGGCGCATGGTATGAGGAGTCACCTTTTTGGTAATTCCTGCTTCTAGGGCGTGTTTTTGGACTATACGTTGGATTGAACGAGGTGTTAGAGGTTCATCATGGTCCTTTTGTTTACCAAAGCGTTTGTCATGAGAAATAAACATGTAAGTATTCATATCTTTGCGAGTATCTAAATATTTTTGGAGCCAAGTTTTTGCATCATCGGAGAGAAATACGACGCGAGATTTACCACCTTTACCAAGGACTGTGAATTCGTCACGTTTGAGATTCACATTTTCTATTTCTAATTTGGATAATTCAGAAACACGGAGTCCTGTAGAAAATAATAATTCGAGGATTGCTTTGTCGCGGTAGGCGAGTAGTAGGGTTTGTCCGGCACCATTTTCTTTGTCTAAACTTTTTTTACTAATATTTTTGATAGGAGCTTCCAAAATTCTAGTGATGTCGTCGCTATCGAGGAAACTGACTTCGCGATCTGGCATTTTCATCAGCTCGATTTTTTCTGGAGCTAGAGTGTCAACGTCTTTTTTGGCTAGATATTTTAGGAAAGAGCGTAGAGCGATGAGGTGATAATTTTGAGTGTTCTTTTTCAATTCTTCACCATGAGCATCGGTAAATCTGTTTAGCCAAAGACGGAATTTTCGCACGCTTTCTCCTGTGATATCCTTGGCAGTAGCATCTTTGCCAAGCCAATCGAGGAAGCGTGAAAGGTAAAAATTGTAGTTTTCGACAGTTTTTTGACTACGATTACGTTCGATTTCTAGGTGTTCGAGAAATTGGGTGAGGTATTTGTTTAGTTGCATATAACTTGGTTTAAAGGTTAACTTTCTAAGAAGAAATTAAAATATTGGAGTATGAAAACATTAAAGCATAAAAACATGAAAACAAATCTACTTTAATGTTTTATTGATTTTGAAAGTGTGTTTATTTCTGACCAGAGCATAGCATTGATTTCATCTAGCTGTTTGTTTAGCTCTGTATATACGTTTTCGTTTAAAAAATTTAGTCTTTTGGATAAGTATAATAGATATTCAGTTTCTTTGGCAGAACCAAAGGATGTGCGCATAAAATTTAATTGATTTTTTTCTGTAAATCTAGCGTAACCTTCAGTATAGTTTAGTATTATAGATAAAGAGGCACGCTTTAGTTGAGAAGTGGTGACATATATTTCTTCTCTAGGAAAATTTTTGGTTTCCAAAAATATTTTTTCAACAAATGAGTGCATTTTTTGTTTCAAAATTTTCTTAAATCCCTCCATATAATTTTTAGTTCACTTGCTTTTATGTTTTCATGCTTTAATGCTTTTATTATATCATGTGCTAATGTATTTTACGACACACAGGCGTTTTTCGGGGTTGACAAAAGCCGTTTTTTGTGCTATAATATATATATCAACGTTGAAAAACAACTTAAAAAATCCTCTTAGATAAGCCAAAAATAAGCTTATTTCTTAAATCCGATAAAATCGGAGCGAGAAGGGACAATTTTAGTAAAATTACTATAAAAATGTTTCTTTTCACAAATTGATTTATTCAATCAATAAAAATAATCTGGTTTTCATCTTTCAAGGGCCAGATACCAAAAATCATTACGCTATTTGCGTGGTGTACAAAAATAAACCACGAAAAGACACTCTTTGGTGCCCTCGTGGTGAACACAAAAATAAAAACAAAAATCTATGCAAAATAAAAACTTGGGAATGTCTCCTGAAGCTAATTTTTCTTCGGTCTATTTTTTCTTGACCGCTGGTATCGCTCTTTCTGTTATGGTTTTCTTATTTGTCCCTAGAATTTCGATGGGGTAAATAAGAAATGTTTAAATTATTATTTTAATTTATATAACATAAAAATTTATGTCAGAAAGACCAAAAGTTCCAAAAGATTTTGAAGATATTAATCATTTAGATGAAATAATTAAACCTAATCCTGAATTAATTTTTCTAAATAAAGAACCTACACTTCCTTTTAATAAAATTGATTTAGAGAGGGCTATGGCAAAGCATTCTGATCCACAAATAGATATGGGAAAAAAAATTCTACCGTCTATGCAGGAAAAAAATTTAAAAAATACAATTGATGATAAAGAATCTCTTTTAGAAAATGAAGATCCTAAATAGTTAATTAGAATAATACAAACTCCCTTGATTGGGAGTTTTTTATTGGTTAATTTTTTTGTTTGTGCTATAATAAACTTATTAATAAATATTAATTTAGTATCTAAATAAAATAAATATGAACAAGAAATTTTTGTTAGCATTTGTCTTCATGTTTGCTGTGAGTATGGCTTTCGCTGTAGTCACTAAAGCAGAAGACGTAAGTAGTACCTCAGAAACAGCTGTCCCAACATTATATGTTGAGGAACCTGAAGTTAGTACATCTGTAGCTGTTGTTACAGAAGATTTGGAAGGTGTGGATTTTACAGTTGTAGAAGAAGTTCCTTCTGCTTTTGGTTTGTTTTGGTTGGGATTAAAGGAACGTGTATCTCTTACTTTCACTTTTGATCCAGTCAAAAAAGCAGAAAAGCAAGTGGCTTATGCTGAACAAAGAATGAAAATTGCCGAAAAAATCGCAGAAAGTAGCGATGATCCTAAGGTACAAGAAAAAGTACAAAAAATGGTAGATAGAGCGCAAGAGCTAATGGCAAAAGTAGAAGAAAAGAAAGATAAATTTTTGGAAAACAAAGATAAAAATACACAAAGACTTCTTAAAAATGTAGCAATTCATACAGAAAATAAAGAAGCTTTGATGGATAAAATTGAAGCTAGACTTCAAGATAAACTTACAGAAGAACAAATGGCAAAATTTCAAGAGATGCGTGAAGAGGGTATTGTAAAAGCTCAAGGAATTTTGCAAGCGCTTAGCAATCCAAACATGCCGGAAGATGTAAAAACAAAATTGCAAGAAGTAAAGGACAGGATTGACGCTAAATCTGTTGAAGTACAACAATTTAGAGAAGATCAAAAACAAGCTCTCGAAGATTTGAAAAATGGTGTAGAAGGTGCCAAAGAAGAATTGAAAGCTCTTTATGAGGCTCGTAAGGAAGGTGTTAAAAATAGTATAGAAGAAACTAAGGCTAGATTGGATAATCGTTTGGAAATGGAACTGAAGATTCGTGAAGAAGCTCAAAATAATGATGATCAAGCTCAACAAAAATTGGAAATGATGAAAAAAATAGATGAACAAGTAAAAGAAAAAGTGCAAGAGCGTGTAGAAAATAGACAGGAAGTAAGAGAAGAAAATAAAGGAGAATTAAGACCAAATGTCACACAAGTCAGACCTTTACCTTTGCCTGCACAAGAACAAAGAATTGAAAATAGACAAGAAGTAAGAGATGATATTTTGAACGATCCAGAAAAACTCAAGGCTCTTATGGAACAAAAGATTGAAGAGTCTAAAAGACTTTTGGAAAATAGTGATGGTGGAAGTGTCGAAGTCGACTTAGAAGATAGTGCAGAAGTAAAAAATTAAAATTAAAACAGATAAAAAAGCTCGCTTGCCAAAGCGGGTTTTTTGATATAAACTGGAGTTATAAAGTTAAAAGTTCATTCCGCCCAAGGCGGACAAGAAAGTCAAAAGTCTTTTTTATGAAATTTTATTTAATATTACCAGATATTCGTTCATGCCATAATGTTGGGGCGATGTTTCGTACCGCTGATGCTTGTGGGGTTGATAAGCTTTATTTAGTTGGCTACACTGCCACTCCGCCAAAACCTCAGATAGACAAGGTTGCTCTTGGTGCTGAGACTTGGATTCCTTGGGAGCACAAGAAAAATTTGAAAAGACTCATTACAACTCTCAAAAAGAAAGGTTTCTTTATTGTTGGTTTGGAAAAAAATGAGAGAAGTATAGATATCTCAGAACTTAATTTGCAAACACAAAAAGATGTAGTGCTGATTGTCGGGAATGAAGTAGATGGAGTAGAACCTGAGATTTCAAATCTTTGTGATGAAGTAGTGCATATTCCGATGTATGGTAAAAAAGAAAGTTTCAATGTTAGTGTAGCCGCGGGGATTGGGATGTACAGTATTAAATCCAAGCTTCAAAATCTAAAATCCTAAATAATTTATAAAAAGCTTTTTAAGCCTTTTTGTATGAATACTATTGTCTTCGACATCGAAACAATTCCAGTTGACTTTGATTCTTTTGATGAAGTGCAAAAGACTTATTTGACGAAGTTTGCCGAAGGTGAAGAAGACGTCGAAAAAGTAAAAGATCAGATGGCACTTTGGGCGCCGACAAATCGAATTGTTGCTATTGGGATGATGTCAGTAGATAGTAAGAGGGGAGCAGTCTACTTCCAAAACGATGGAGCAGAAAAAATAGATTTCGTAGAAAATGGAATACATTATTTCAGCGGTAGTGAAGAAGTAATACTCCAAAAATTTTGGAATGCGATTGCCAAAGCTCACAAATTTGTCACTTTCAATGGACGTGGTTTTGATTGTCCTGTTCTTATGCTCCGCTCGGCCATGCTCAGGGTGAAACCAAGTAAAAACCTGATGCCATATCGCTATGCTCATGATTTACATGTAGATTTACTTGAACAAATGACATTTTACAATGCTTATCGAAAATTTAATCTAGATTTTTATTGCAAAGCTTTTGGCATAGAATCACCAAAAGGTAAGGGGATAAATGGTCATGATGTAAAAAATCTTTTTGCTGATGGTGAGTTTATGAAGATCGCTAAGTATTGTGCTGGAGATCTGACCGCCACGAGAGAACTTTATTTGCGTTGGCGGGATTATATGACTTTTTAGACAAATTTTGATATACTTGTTAGTAGTTATTAAGAAATAATCTTTATATCCGAATAATCCAAATTTACAGATAGTTAATTTTTTTAAATATTTTTCTGTGTAATCTAATATAAAATCAGTGTAATCAATGTCTTATGAATGACAAAGCTGTACAACATACACTCAATATCTTCAAGCAAGTTTATCGCAACTTGCCACCTTTGGTTGATGAAAGTGTAGGTCGTGAAATGAAAGAAAAAATTGAAGAAATAACTGAAGATGGTAAAGTAACATTGGAAGAATTGGAGAATTTCATGATTTTTTATGGTAAGCAAATTTGGCCATTTGTACAAGCTTTTGAAGATATTTATCATGTTTATCATGAAAAATTATCAGAAAAAATATTTTTGGCTAAGGCATCTAAAGGTATTATAAAAAAGTATCATACTATAAAAGAAACAGGAGTAAAATTTTTGGATATATTTAGAGGTTCTTTGCATAATTTCTTTTCTCATGAAGAAAGAGTTGAACTGATGGATTTACTTATATCTCTAAAACAAGATATACGTAAGCACGCGGCACAAGCAGTACTGACTCATGAAAAAGGACGTTATGAAGAAAAGGTAGAAAAATATGGTATCATGGTAAATGATATTAATAGAGTAATTCAAGATTTACACAAATTTGCCAATGAGGCTGATGATAATGATTTGTCACTAGATGTAAGGGATAAAGTAAGAGCTATTGAATATAGTTTGGCTTTTTTAGGGCCTAAAATTAGTTATCATGAGATACTCAATTTGCCAGAGTATTATATCGGCAAAAAACAGGAAAAGAAAATGAGGAGGATTATATAGGTTTTTTTTACACTCTTCTTTTTATTTTGAGGGGTTAATCAGATTTTTATTTATTTTTTAGGACTTTTTGTTAGTAGTTTATTTTTTCTTTTTTATTGCTTTTTTAGCAATTTTATATAGAAAAGGATGTTTTGGCTTCTAGCATTGAGTGCTAGTTTTTTATTTATATAGACAATTTTTTGTCTTAAGGATTTAAAAAATTACACTATGCTCAAAAATACCAAAAGGATTAAACAGGTAGTAGAGGAAATGGGAGGAAGATTCGAGGAAGTAATACCAGAAAGAAATTGTTATTATATACATATAAAAAAGAGAGCTTTTCTAATAACTAGAAATTTTAGAATAGTTAGAAATTTTATAAGTGGAGCTGATTTCACTAAGTTTAAAGATTTAACTTATACTTTACTTCGACGCAAGTCTTTACCAACTCCCGAAACTGCATTTTTCTTTAAAACAGTCCCCTATGATTTGAAGAAAAAATTGGCAAAATTAAAATTTCCTATAATTATAAAAAATGCTTCTGGATCTAATAGTATAGGTATTTTCCCATATATAAAGACTATAGGTGAAGCTAAGAAAATTTTGGAAAAAAATATTCCAAAATTTAAATCAATGGTTGCTCAAGAAATGATTTTTGGTAAAGAATATAGGTTGTTAGTTTTGGATAATAAGATTATAGGTGCTTTAGAAATGATAAAACCAAAAGTTTTTGGTGACAATAAATCAACTGTTTTAGAGCTTATAAAGGAAAAACAATTAAATACTAAGAGAAAGACAGAAATAGATGATGTTTTAAAGCACATTTTGAAAAAACAAGGTGTTACATTGAAAACAGTCTTGAAAAAGGGGAAAGAAATATATATCAAAGGGAATAGTGCCTTGGATGAAGGTGGTGAAACAAGAGATGTTACTCATTTGGTAAACAAAAAAATAACAACACTTTGTGTGAAGGCATCTATGGCTATTGGCCATTATCTTACCGGTTTGGATGTGATTTGTGATGATATTTCTCTTGATCCTAGTAAACAGGATTTTGGTATTTTGGAAATGAATGGTAAACCTGATGTTTATATTCATTATGAACCAACGCATGGGCAACCAAGAGATGTTGTGAAAGAAATAATTACATTTGTTATAAAAATTGGTGCGACTAAAAAAAGTAAAAATGTATAATTGAGTTGAATTTTTTTAAATTTTAAAACAGTCTATAACTTATAGACTGTTTTATTTTATTTCTTTAGACATTGTGTATTTATGGTTTTTTCTAAGAACAATTTTGTAACCATTTTTTTTGTAAAAATCTTTAGCAGGATTATTGTCCCATACTTGTAATTCGATATTTTTTAATTTATTTTTATGAGCAAATTTTTCAAAATAAGTCATTATAAATTTACCAATACCTTTACCCTGATAATTTGGTGATAAGAATAGGCCATTGATTATCAGTTTTTTGTTTACTTTTTTAAGTTGAAAAAATCCAATTCGTCTTTTGCCTCGCAACAAGATTTTTCTTTCTTTATAATCTTTTGCAAATCTATCATCAAACATTTTTACACTTGGTTTATAATATTTGGCTACGTAAGAGAAAAGAGTTTTTTTTATTAGACCTAAAACAAAATCCTTGTCTGATTTTTGACAAGGACGAGTGTGTATTTCCAAGCTACCTATTTTCCACTTCATAATTTTTGAGGTTGGATTTTTTCATTTTCTTTTAATATTTTGTGTAGTTGTTGTTTATTTAGTAGACCTTTTTGTGATCCAAATTTTTGGATGACAGATGAAGCATTCGCATTTCCCCATGTCATAGCTTCTGCAAAATGTTTCCCAGAAAGTATCGCTGACAAAAACCCAGAGGTATAGGCATCTCCAGCACCTGTCATAGCTATCATATCTACTTGGTAAATAGGCATGAAATATTTGTGTTTACCATCAAAAGCATAAGAACCATTGGTATTGTCGGTGATGACTACCATTTTTGCGCCCATTGTATGAAGTGAAGAAAGTAGTTTTTTTGGGGTTTCTTTTTTATCTACTAGTTTACAAGCTTCTTCTTTGTTTACAAAAAGTATTTCTACTTTTGGTAATATTTTTTTGATATGGTTTATTCCTTTGTTGATTTGGTAAGACCCAGGATTCAATGCCAATTTTGTTTCTTTGTTTTTGTCTAAATATTTTTCTAGTTGTGTTTGTAGTTTTTCAAAAGATTTTCCAAGAGAAGTATAATAAATCCATTTGCTTGTTGGTAATTTTGGTAAAGAGTAGTTTCTTTTGGCATAATAAGAAAGGATAGTTCTTTCCCCACAATAATTTAAAACTACAGAATATCTAGTTTGTTCATTTTTTACTTTTTTTACAAAAGTAGTCTCAACTTTGGCTTTTATTAGCTCTTCTTCTATAATATGTCCATTTATATCATCTCCTAATTCAGTCACAATTGCTGTTTGGGCACCAAATTTTCTGACTCCTACGGCGACATTGGCAGCATTTCCCCCAACTGATTGTGCTGTATTTTCAATAGGAGTTTTTTCTGCATAATTAAAACAAATCTTTTTTTTGTTGGTACTTAATTCACAGGTTTTTTTGTGTTGTTCCAAAATAAGGAAAGTATCAAAAGTTGAATCACCAATGGTAATAAGGTCTAGCATATTTATTATTTTTTATATTTACCTAAAGATTTTATTCTTTTTAGTTCATTTTTGTCATGTTTGTGAAGTCCTATAAGTATCTCTATAAATTCAACTAGAGAGGCAATAGCTAGTCCAGCTGTCGCTACCATAAAAACTTTGTTGCCAATAAACAAAGCATATACAAATAAACAGGAGGCACCTACGAAGAATACAAGATCCTGACGTCTTTCTATTTCTAGAAAAACGGCGTAAGTGATGAGTACTGTGCCCAGGGCTGCTACTACATAAATTAGTAGTTCTATGGTACTGTTAGGCAAATTAGGAAAAATAGAATTTAGAAACATATAAGTATATTAGTTTATTGATTGTATTATAACAGAAAGATAGAATGTTGTTAAATAGCCCATGTTTGATATAATGAGGTGTATATGATTGAGTTTATTAAAAAAAATTGGTTAAGAATATTGTTAGGCACATACTTACTCTTTTTGTTATTGGTATATATTTGGAATGTATTGCATTATAGTACTTACTGGGCTTATGATGGAGGAAGTCATATTGACTATATTGATAGTATTTTATTTTCTAAGACATTACCGAATTCTGCAAAAAGTTATTTGTCTTGGCATGAACCATTGTATTATCTAATACAAGCTGTTGTTGCCAAAGTAGTAATGTTGTTTACAGATAATAGAAACTTAGTACTTGAAATACTAGAGATGGGTAGTGCTTTTTTGATTTGGTTTTTTGTTATATTGTCGGCTAGTTTGTCTTGGTTGGTAAGTAAAAAAAAGAGTATAACTTTTTTAGTAACTATTTGTGTAAGTGGTCTATTTGTTGTCTCTGAATTGGGGCGTTATGTTACGAATGAAAGTTTGTTTCAAGTTTTGATTTTGGTTTGGTTGAATCTTTTTTATCTGTGGAAAATGTATGATAAAAAAAATTGGAATCTTTTTAGATGGATTAGTTTGATAGGTTTGTTGGCAATAATTTTGTGGACAAAATTGACAGGGATTGTATTACTATTGGCTTTGTGTCTTTGGCTTGTAATTTATGCTTTTCAGATAAAGGATAAAAAAGTTGTATTATTGTCTTTTATTATTTTTTTCTTATCATTGTTTTTATATAGCCCATGGTTGGTTTACAAAAAAGTAGTTTTTGATAATGTTTTGACAATTAATAATTATGAAGTACAAAGTTCTGAAAGAATGGACAAAAAATTTTTTATAAATTGGGATATATCTATTATGAGAGACCCTTTTTGGAGTAGCGGAAAAAAATCTTTTCTTTCTATGTTTATTGTCAGTAGCTTGGTAGATTATGATAATATTTTTCAAAATTATTATAATTTGTCTGATAAAAAAATACAAACTGATAATACTAGATATATTAATTATAATAGGTGGGTAGAAAGTTTGGTTTATTTTTGGTGGTCTATACCTTTGGTTTTCATATCCATATTTGGTCTAATTATTTTTATTTGGAATGTTGTGAAAGATAATTTTATAGATAAAAGATTTTTTTTATTTATTTTACTTTTTGGGCTTTTTTCTTCTCTTGTTTATAATGTATACAGGTATCCTTTTGTAGAAAGGGGGACTTTGAAATCTTTATTTATTTTGGTTTTTTTTCCAATACTTTTTTTACTTGGCTTTGAGGAACTATCTAAAATTAAATTAAAAAAAATATCATATATTCTATTTATAGCATATATGATATTTTGGTTAGTATTTAGTTTTTTGAATATTATTTCTACGGGGCCATTAGTTATTGGTCTTCCCATTTATTGATATACTCAATAGCACTTAGAGCTGCTGTAACACCTTGTCCAGCTGAGATAACAATTTGTTTGTAAGGAATGTTGGTTACGTCACCAGCGGCAAACACACCTTTGCAACTTGTCTGACATTTTATATCTACTTCTATTTCTCCTGATGGATTTTTGGTTCCACAAGTTACAAAATCAGAATTTGGGATCATACCGATATGAACCATAATACCATCAGTTTCAATTTCCTTTTCTTCTTTAGAATCATTATCTACATATTTCAAACCGTCTAGTTTGTCTTTTCCTAATATTTCTGTAGTATTAGCATTATAGATTATTTCTACATTTTCTAATTTTTTTACTTTGTCTACCAAAATAGTTTCTGCTTTTGGGAAACCTCCAAGAGTTTCTTTGGTGTTTGGAAATTTAGTAATCAAATAAACTTTTTTCGCGATGCCTGCCATCATAAGAGCTGATTCAATAGCTGCATTTCCTGCACCTATTGTTGTTGTGGTTTTTTCTTTGAATAGTGGTCCGTCACAAACTGTACAGTAAGTTACACCACGTCCACGCAATTCGTCTTCACCTGGAATATGTAAATTTCTAGGATGAATACCACTCGCAATAATCACAGTTTTTGTTTTGTAAATTTTTTCTTCTTCAAGAAAATTTTTGGCAGTAACTAGATGATAATTTTTTTCTTGTTTTATTGCTGTAACAGTAAAGCCTTCTTCAATTTTTGTACCATAAGATTCTACATGTTTACGAAAATCTTGTGCCAATTGATAACCTGTTGTTTCAATTATACCTGGCCAGTTGCCAACTTCACCTGATAGAGCAACTTCACCACCAACGTCTTTGGCTACTATTACAAATTTTAGATTTCTTCTAGAAGCGTAGATAGCAGCAGCACTACCAGCGGCAGCAGCACCTATGATGACTAAGTCTAATAATTCTTCTTGTTTGTTTTCCATAATTATACATTTTAAATTTTACATTCGGATTTTATCTTCTAATTACTTTTTAGTCAAACTGTTGATAATTTTTTCCATAGCTTTGACATTTTTTGCTGGAGAATTTTCATTTCCAAAGATAGCACTACCAGGACAAATAGCATCTACATTTGCTTCCATAATTTTTTCTAGATTTTTTTCATTGACACCACCATCTAATTCGACAAACATTTTTGGATATTTTGTTTTGAATTTTTTTATATTAGTCAAAACTTTTGTTAATAATTTTTGTCCTTGTTTACCTGGATTTACTCCCATAAACATGACACCTTTTATTTCATCAATATATTCATCTAAATTTTTTATATTAGTTTCAGGATTTATAACAAGTTCTATCTCCCAGCCATAAGCATGTAGAGTAGGTAATATTTCATGTAAGTTATCGACAGATTCAATATGAATTAGTATTTTCTGTACTTGTTCTACTTTTTGCCAGTTAAGTAATTCTTTTAATGGCTTACTAACCATAAGATGTAATTCTACTTCTGTTTGGCAATATTTCTGGACAGTTTCTGGATCACTCACTGTTGTTTGTTTAACAAAAATACCATCAGCAATATCTATCTGAACTCTTGAAACTGATTTGCCAAGATCTTGGAGTTGAGATTTTAATATTTCGGAAGTTGGGACTAGTATTGAAGGAATAATTTGCATAGAATATTTAATGATAAATTTCAAAGCTCAAATTACAAATAAAATTCAAATGAATAAATATCCAAAATTTTTTACATTGTAAATTTGTAATTGGTTTGTAATTTGGATTTAGTAATTTGAAATTTTTTACTTTGATAAATTGATAATTTTTGTTTTTAATTGAGGCTATTTTTCTAATTCAGCAACTTTTTCTAATCTTCTAATATATCTTTCATCACCACCAAAATCTGTTTCTAGCCATTTCTTCACAATTGCCATGGCATGTTCATCTGAAGATAAATGAGAGGCTAGTGCCAAAACGTTGGTATTATCATCATTCATCATAGATTCGGCTACGGCAATATTGTAGCCAATACCACAACGGATACCTGCTACTTTGTTTACAGCCATACTGACACCAACGCCATTTTTGCAAATCACAATACCACGACCGTCTGTTTCCACGACTTTGCGGGCGAGGGGTATGACATAATCTGGATAATCATCTGTTTCAATATGTTCATGTGCCCCTAAATTTTCGATTTTTAGTTCTAATTCGTTTTCAATATAGCGAATTAAGCGTTTTTTTAGTTGGTAGCCACCATGATCTGAGGCAATAAATAGTTTTCCTTTATACATATAATTTTTATTTAGATAATGTATCTATATTGTAACATAGCAAGCAGAATAAGCAAAGTAAGCAGAATATGCAGAATAAGTGACTTCAGAGACTTTAATGACTTTATAGACTCTTGACAAAACTCCTTGACTTTTCCCCTAGAATAAGCTAATATATAGTGTCCTTTGACAATGGAGGGATTGTGGCAACACGAAAAAACTCTCCAGCGTCGGAGAGAAGAATGTGCCTTTATGCTTTGCTAATGTGCCGTGGGGACATCAGCAAGGCTGCACATTTTTTTGATCTAAACAAGGAGGAATTTGAGGAAAAGATGTCCCAGCATGGGATCTTTCTCGATTCCAAGTTCCAGAAAGCATTGGAGATGCTCTACGCTCTCAGTTATACAGAGCGTATGAACATTTTCCGGTACCTTCAGGGGCGGATGTTTAGGGACTAGGGGGGAAACTCAAGGGAGGTCCGCTCACTTGTGAAAGTCGAGCGGTGCCAACAAAAGAATGATAATATTATTTTTCTTTTGTTGACAAAAAGATAAAATTTAGTATACTGAATCTACAATCATAAAAGCATTATTACCTGTTATCAGCAGGAAGTCCCCCTTCGCTAAAAGCTATGGCGGACATGTCGAGAAAAGAAAGCCCTTTTGGTAAGTAGAATTCTCCGGGTAAGCCCGTAATAGCTGTCAGTAAGCGCCGCATATGTGGAAGTGAGATGGTACCATCCTTATAAAATTGGGATTCTCACATTAAACAAAGGCGTTTTTTTAATTTTAAAATTTTCAATTATCAATTTTCAAACAATTTTAAATGTAAAAAATTTTAAAACTTTTATATAATTCATTTAAAATTATAAAATTCAGAAATTGTTTTAAAATTCGAAATTTAAAATTAAAAATTTTGCTATCAAATTTTATTTAAATAACAAACCTAATTTGCTACTATGCCATACAACTCCAATGAAAGTGAACTAGAAATATTAAAAATGTGGGACGAAAAAAAGATTTTTGAAAAGTCTATTTTGGAACGTCCAGAAAATAAACCTTATGTTTTTTATGATGGTCCTCCTTTTGCAACCGGGCTTCCTCATTATGGACATATCGTAGCTAGTCTGATGAAAGATATTGTGCCACGTTATTTCACAATGAAAGGTTTTCGTGTCGAGCGTAAGTGGGGTTGGGATTGTCATGGTTTACCGGTAGAAAATATTATTGAAAAAGATTTGGGACTAAAATCCAAAAAAGAAATTGATGATCTTGGAATCGATAAATTCAATGAAGCTTGTCGCAGTACAGTGATGACTTATGCTGAAGAATGGAAAAAAACTATTAGTCGTATGGGACGATGGGTAGACATGGAAAATGATTACAAAACCATGGACATTGGTTTCATGGAAAGTGTCTGGTGGGTTTTCAAAGAACTTTGGGACAAAGATCTTATTTACGAAGGTAAGAAAGCAATGCACATTTGTCCTCATTGTGTGACACCACTTTCTAATTTTGAAGTTACTCAAGGTTACAAAGATATCAAAGATTTGTCAGCGACTGCGAAATTTCGCGTAACTGATGAAGAATTCAAAAATAAATTTGGACTAGGTGATAGAGAATTGTATATTCTTGCTTGGACTACAACACCTTGGACTTTGCCAGGCAATGTCTTGCTTGCGGTTGGTAAAGATGTGGATTATGTTGTGGTAAAAGGTGAACACAATTATTATATTGCTGCCAAAGAACTTGTGGCACATGTTTTTCAAACCAAAAATAAATGTGATTATACTTTGATTAGCACAATGAAAGGTGAAGAGTTAGTGGACGTAACTTATGAACCACTTTTTCCATATTTTGCTAGTACCGAAAATGCTTTCAAAGTGGTAACTGGTGAATTTGTAACAACTGAAGATGGTACTGGTGTTGTACACATCGCGCCTGCTTTTGGTGAAGACGATTATAGTGTTGGATTGGAAAATAAAGTTGGTTGGGTGCAACACGTGACAATGGAAGGTAAATTTACTGATGATGTTTTGGATTTTGCTGGACAAGAAGTAAAACCAAAAGATGATCACACCAAAACAGATGTAGAAATTATTAAGTGGTTGGCTCACAGTGACAAATTATTTAGTAAAGAAAAATTTGAACACAGCTATCCACACTGTTGGCGTTGTGATGCTCCACTTCTCAATTATGCGACTTCTTCTTGGTTTGTAAAAGTAACTGAGATAAAAGATGAAATGCTTCGTAATAATCAAAAAACAAATTGGGTACCAGAGCATATCAAAGACGGACGTTTTGGTGTCTGGCTTGAAGGTGCTCGTGATTGGGCGATTTCTCGCAATCGTTATTGGGGTTCAGCTTTGCCTATTTGGAGAAGTGAAGATGGAGAAACTGTTTGTATTGGATCAGTCGAAGAATTGGAAAAATTGTCAGGACAAAAAGTAGAAGATTTGCACAAACATATTCTTGACAAAATTACTTTTGAAAAGAACGGTAAAACATTTACCAGAATTCCAGAAGTACTAGATTGCTGGTTCGAGTCTGGCGCGATGCCTTATGGTCAAATGCATTATCCATTTGAAAATAAAGAAAAATTCGAAGCAGGTTTCCCAGCCCAATTCATCGCTGAAGGACAAGACCAAACTCGTGGTTGGTTTTATACTCTGCACGTTTTGGCAACAGCACTTACTACTGGTAAAAATCCTTCTATCCCTGTGAAAGAAGCTGTGCCTGCTTTCAAAAATGTGATAGTCAACGGAATAGTGCTGGCTGAAGATGGCAAGAAGATGAGTAAACGTCTCAAAAATTACCCAGATCCTCTGATTGTACTTGAAAAATATGGAGCTGATGCTCTTCGTTATTATTTGGCTTCTTCTCCTGTGATGTATGCAGAAGGTTTGAATTTTTCTGAAAAAGATGTGAGAGAAGTTTACAACAAAGTGGTAAATACTTTGTGGAATGTCTTTAGTTTTTATGAAATGTTTAGCATTGATTCCACAGATTATAAAAAAGATTACACAGAATCTACACATATTTTGGACAAATGGATCATGGCGAAGTTGCATATTTTGTTGAAAGAAGTGACTGAAAAAATGGAAGATTATAAATTGGCTGAAGCTAGTCGTCCGATATTAGATTTTATCACCGAACTTTCTCAATGGTATGTTCGTCGTTCTCGTGATAGATTCAAGAATGACGGAACGGGGAATGGGGAACGAGGAACGGAAGATAAAGAACAAGCTATTTCAACTCTTCATAATGTGCTTATGATTTTGTCAAAAGTTATGGCGCCATTTACACCATTTATGGCTGAAAAACTTTATAAAGAATTGGGTGGAGAACTAGAGTCAGTTCATCTAGAAATGTGGCCTCAGGTAAATGAAAAGATGATAGAAAAAAAAGTTTTAGAAGAAATGGAAACAGTCCGTAAAGTAGTAGAAATGGGATTGTCGATGCGTTCAGAAAGTGGAATCAAGGTTCGCCAAGTTCTTTCACAATTTTATATTTCTGGCACAGAATTTTCTTTTGCTGATTCTACTAGTATCATCGCTGAAGAATTGAATGTCAAAGAAGTATTGCTTGAGAATTTTGACAAAGAAGATATTCACTTGAAGAAAAAAGAGGATTGGGGATTCAAGATGGCACTCAATACTCATATCACTGATGAACTAAAAAAAGAAGGTCTGGTGCGTGAAATAGTTCGTACTATAAATCAAATTCGCAAAGAGCAAGGAATGACAATTGAAGATGAAGTGATGGTCGAATATCATACTGATGATGAAAATTTAAAAGCAGTCTTCGTAGATTATGAAACTGAAATTAAGAAGAGTGTATTGGCGAGAGAATTAGTAAGAGAAAAGATTGTACTGGAAGAATCAGATGATAAATTGTACAAGATTGATGGTGTGGATGTGTTGCTTAGTGTGAAGAAGTAAAAAAAATTGTAAAATTTAGTTATTTTGTGTTATATTATAATAACATCATTTATTTTTTTAATTATTTATAAAAAATATGGAAATTCCTTCAGAAAATTATTCACATTCTTTATATGAAAAACCAAAAAAATTTATACATTACGATTTTGGAGATTGTAATATAGAATATAATATTAATACTTCAGATGAAGAAAACTTGCAAAATGAATTGGATAAATTCAATTCAATGTTAAAAGAAAAAACAGATTCTTTTAGAGAATATGTTAGTAATTATGTTATGGGTAATTTTAAAAAACGTTTTTCTGGTGATAAAGACACTTTAGATTTTGTTGTAGATGATATTTACCAAGATAGTGTTCAGGCTATGTTAACTAGATTAGGGAGGGTACCTTCCATTTCGGCTGCAACTGGTAGCGCTGATTTAAGTTTTTATTTCATTGCTGTTTTGACAAATAAAGCTCGTAGAACTTGCTCAAAAATGATAAGACATGAGAAGACACACCATGTTCATACAGAGGGTTGGTATGATGAAACAGTCTTAGATCCAGAAGAAATTCTAATAAATGAAGAAACTGAAAAATTGTTGGATGAATCTCGTGGACCTATTTTGCGATATATCTTTGAAGGAGGAGAATATAAAGGAAAAACTATTGGAGAGTCTGATCATATTTCTAAGTTAGTAGCTAAAGGAATTCAAGAATATAGTCATATTTTTGGTTCAAAATTATCAGGTGTTAGTACACCCACTATTATAGAAGATTTGGTTGTAAATGAAGATCATATTCTCAAAGATTATCCAAATCTTGCCAAGTGTAGTGAAGAAGAATTAAGTACACTTGGTTCAAAAATGGTAGATCCTACATTAAAAGAACCTAGTAAGGAGTGGTATAGATTAAGGGGAAGAATAGATATGGCATATTCTCGTTTTATTCAAAATGTGTTAAAAGATTTAGGAGATTTAGAAGAAAAATAGTTATATTTTTAAATTAAAAAAGACGTCTTACACAGAGGCGTCTTTTTTTATTTGACTTTTTATTTAGAAAATGGTAATTATAGATTGTCCAACCACGAAGGAACAGGGCAGCTCCCATAACATAAATAGAGGTTTTAATGATGTCGATTATAAAAAGAGAGTTGTTGATGACTGGACACTATCTCTGGGTGTTATTGTTCATAGCTTTGATTTTCTTTGGCTTTGGTCAAGAACAGGAGACTCGGGATCCTCTGGTCTACTTGGCTTTCCTAATCGGATTTGCCTTCACGGCTTCGTACTCTCACTACAATCTGCGCAAAAACAAGGGAATACTCAACATGAAGGAAGTCTCCTTTGCGAGTCTATACATCGCTTTGGGGGGCTTGCTCTTCGTAACTTGGACATCTCATTCGTACAAGTATGATCTTCCTTTGATTTTGGGGGTTGTAATTATTCTTCACACTGACATGGTCATCTACTTGAGGCAAAAGGTGGATGAGAAGATAGAGAAAGAAAAAGAGGAAAGACAAGGTTAAGGAGCTTGGATAGGCTGGTGATTTACATTCGTGTAAACACCAGCCGAAAGCTTTACTAATTATAAAAATCTTTCAGAAGTGAGAGATTTTTTGTTTGACTTTTTTGTAGTTAGATGATTAAATGATTTTAACTTTTTTTTGTGAGGTGTTAAAGTGAAGGTAATTGAGATAGTAGGTGCCGTTTTGGACATCTTCGTCGACTCTTTCCATAAGTTTACACGGAAGTTCCGTCGCAACAAGTGGAAGCAGGTTCTCGATGATAAAATCAAAAGAGAAAAAGATCATAAGGAGAGGCTTCGGATCATCACAGAAACGGCCAAACAGCAGGGTTGTGTGGTCGGGCCGAAAAAACAGGAAAAGGCCTAGTGTGTTGGGTCTTAAGGAGGAGGGGGAGACTCTCGGTTAGTGAACCTTCGGGTTTGTCTAATCGAGAGTCGCAGGTTCAATTGTTTTAAATTAAAAAAGACGTTTTTTTACAAGCGTCTTTTTTTATCTTTTATTTTCGCGGAAAGCTGACTTAGTTTTGTCAGAAAACTTTTTCAAATCTCCGAGCGTCAGATAAAAATGTTTTTGGGCATAGCCTTCTATCGCTCCTATCAAATCAGTCAATTCACATATTTGTAATATTTTATCATGTTGTTCGAAGGCATCTTCGAGTTCTTGTAGTTCTTCTTTTATCTTGGAGAATTCTCCATATATACCTCGCTCAATTTGTTTTTTGTGGTATCCCATATTTGTTTTTAGATAAATTAATTATTTTTGATAGTCTGGGTTCGGCACAACCTGTAGCATAAATCCAAGAAATAAAATCTGAGTGTCGGATGCCATAACTGCCAAGCTCCATACCTTCGTACTCAATATCATAACCAATTTTTGTTTTGATGATTTTTACTCCAGGTAAATATTTTTTGTAAAAGTTAAAACAAATTTTTATTATTTTTTCTAATTCAATTTCATTTACAATATCTGTTTTTATCAATTCATTTTTTATAAAAGAACGAGAATGTAAAAAATCAATTTGGTCGGCGCGGTAGCAGGGTGTTGTTGTTTGGAATTGTCCTTTTGGTAATTGTTCTTGTAAGTAGAGAAATAAAAAAGACTGTTCCCCAGACGCAACCAAACAGCTGTTGTCATGTTTCAATTGAAACGAGATGACGTCGGATGGCTTGGTAATATTGTCTGTATATTTGGAAACAGTCCACGGGGTTTCGATACGGGTGAAACCTTGCCGCTCGTAATAGTCTATCGAGTTGCTAAGTAATTTATAACTAATCATAGGCATAAATACTTAAAGCAATCTGCCAGTGATACTGGCGATCACTGATAAATTAGAGCTGACATTATATCTTTTTATTTTCTTTTTTACAATATGTTTAGTGTTAATAAAAGTATTTTTGTATAGAAAGGTTTTTATATTTATATTTTTGTTGTATAATATTTTTGATATTAGACTGTGAAGTCTTTTACCTCCTTTGTGAGTTTTTTGAATTAAGTAAATTAATTTTTTATAAGGATCCCTCGTGTATTCTCACTCGGGATTTGTGAACGAATATATGAAAAAAGGCAGACTAGACGTGATAAGTGGACCAATGTTTAGTGGCAAGAGTGCCGAGCTTATCAGACGTCTTACAATTCAAAATATTGCACAGAAAAAAATCGTGGTTTTTAAGCATGGTATAGATACGAGATTTGGCAGACCAGAAGATATATCTTCGCGCAATGGACACTATCTCTCGGCTATTCCTGTAAAGCAAGTATCAGATATATATGAACATCTTGATTCCTCACAAGGCGGACCAGGGTTTGAAAATCTTGATTTGGTGGGGATAGACGAAATACAATTTTTTGACAAAGATGAGCTTATAGAGCTGTGTAAAAAGCTAGTAGATGAAAAAGGTATTTCAGTTATTGCTTGTGGACTGGATAGTGATTATTTGAGAGTACCTTTTGAGACTACGGCACACTTGATGGCCTTAGCTGATTCTGTTTATAAGAGCAATGCTGTTTGTATGAAGTGTCGTGATACTGATGCAGTCTATACTCATCGTCTATCTGGAGGAGATGATCGTTTTGAAGTCGGTTCGGACAATTATGAACCGAGGTGTCGGAAGTGTCGGGTGAGTGGGGAATGATTTTTTTGGAATTTAAAAAACCTCTCTAAGTGAGAGGTTTTATTTTTTTAGTATTCTTTTTGCTTCTCTATACATTGGTTTATATATATTTATATTAGCTTTTTTTATGAATTTTTTTAAATTATCCTTTGCAAGTTTTTTATCCCAAAAATAATAAGATATTATTCCACTTCCATATAATAAAGCGGGTTCTTTGGTTTTTTCATACTCTTCACCAAGAAATTCAATTACATCTTGATTAAAATTTATAGCTTTAAAATTTGTAATATTTCTATAATGTTTAAATGCACTAGTATAACTTTTTTGTAGTATATTAAAATATGCTATAGCAACTTCAGTGACGGGATCTCCCGGATAGATTTCTTGTAATTTTTTTACTAATATCTCTGCTTCTTCGTTTTTGTTTAATTTACATTTAAATGTTGCTAAATTAGATAATGCAAAAAAGTCGTTTTCTTTTATTTTTAAAATTTTTAAACATAATTCTACACCTTTTTCAAATTTTTTATTATATATACCTTGCTCTATAATTAATAGTGAATAGCAATCATATAAATGTGGTAAAATATTTTTTTGAAAAATGTCATTCCTTTCGCAAAGATTAGTGTGTAGTACTTCGAATAATTTTAAACTATCTTCAATTCTTCCTGAAATTTTTAGAATTAAGGCTAATATGTAAGTTGAAATATCAAAAATATTATCTGAAATTATTTTTATATCCTTTAAAGAATTATTTTCTAGTATTTTCCAATAATTTTTTTCAGCTAATTTAGAGCTTAAATCAACTTTAATCATTTTTCCTATGGAACCAGTTTCATTGTCAGGATGTCCGTAGGTAAATTTTAAATTTATTTCATTAATATTTTCACCATCTATTTTGAGAAAATCATTAGTAAAATCACCCCAAATAATTAAGTCTATGTCTTTTTTATTTCTAAAAGTTTCTGCTTCATTTCTATTATTAAACTTTTTTATATCTGAAAAATCTCTTATTTTAATTTGTTTTTGTAAATTTAGATTATCAATTGTATTAAAAATATTTTTTTTAATTTGTTTAAAATAATTTCCTGAGTTAATACCTTCTTGAAAATTTAAGGAAAACGCTATGTTAAAGTTTACTGGAAAAAATATTAATCTTTGTTTTTTAAACCAGTTATATATTTTTTGACGATTTTTATATATACTTTTTATAGGAAGGATTGAAATTATTGCAACAATTATCGCTGTAATTGATGTTACAATAGTGTCTTCTGAAATTTTTGTCCAATCTAAACTCATAAAGTTTTATTTAATTATTTATCCTCTCCAAAATATCACTTACATGCACATCATAATCAGTCGTGGCTTGAAGGGGGATAAACTCTACTTGGTTTTTTTCTAAAAATTGATTGATAAGATTGTCTATCAGATTACGGAAGTCGTCATCAGTAGTACGGAAGCCATCATCTTTGGCAGCGATATCTAGTTTGTGTGTTTTGAAAATAAAATTGTAAGTCTTGCCATGATTGAAGGCAATATCTTCGTATTCTTTTGAAGTTTTTTCATCAGCTATTCTGTGTAAATAGGCGAAGTTGTCGACAGTAGCGCGGTCAGTAATCAATATTTTGTCACTGTGATCTACTTCGTTTTCTTTTTCTATCTGGTTTTGCATTATCCATTTTTGAGCTTCAATAGTAGTGCCTTCGTGTACTGGAAAAGGGCAACTGCGGGCGTATTCTCTTATTACCATTACTTTTTTACCAAGATTTTCCAATTTTTCTTTTAATTTTTGTACCAGTGTAGTTTTGCCCGTAGAGTGGGCGCCGATGATGGCGATTTTCATAACGAGAAGGCTTGAAAGGCCTAAAAAGCTTGAAATGCTTGAAAGGCTAATTGTTTAATTTGTTATTATTATTTATTATGCTTTTAGCATTGGTTTTGCTAATTACTTTTTTGCCTGTTTTCAATTCTATTTCTTTGCGAGCATTACCAGCGACATTTCCTCCAGCTTGGGCA
>PFPL01000029.1 GCA_002793035.1 Candidatus Magasanikbacteria bacterium CG_4_10_14_0_2_um_filter_33_14 | reverse complement strand
GAAAGTTTCTCACGTATTGGACAAGGAGAACAAATGTGGTTTCAAATTATTGTTGAACCTATTGATAATAGTTGGAAAGAAAAAGTTATCGCTAAAATAAAAGAACTAATTGGTGAAAAAGTCGCTCCTAAAAAAAGTCCTTTATCTTTTTTGACTGACAATCCTATTTCGAAAGAATTGGGAAAAAGTTTTGAAGAAATCAGTGCTCAATTGTCTGGGACGGCTAGATCAGAAGGTGGAGATAAAGCTGCTACTCGTCCTGAAGATAGAAATCAGCTAAAATTTTTGACACCAGGTCAAATGAAGCTTGTAGAAGACATGGAAAAGAAAATAGCAAAGATTGGTTTCAAAACCAAGATGAGAGCTGTCTATGTCGCTAGAAAAGAGGTTTTTAAGCCTGAGAGAGGTGTAAATGCACTCAAAGGTGCTATTGGACAATTCAATAGTCCTACAGCGAATTCTATTGTTGAAAAGGCTTCTAGTTCTTCTCGTAACAAAAAGAAAAAAGCTCGTAAGCAAACAGATTTGATAAAAGCTTATAAAAAAAGAAAAATTGGCTTTGCGTCTCCTTGGTTTGTTTTGAATATCGAAGAGTTGGCTACTTTATGGCATTTTCCAATGTCTCATGTGAAAACACCAATGGTTCAAAAAGCTGAGACAAAAGCTGCCGAACCTCCTGTAGGTTTACCAATGGAAGAAATCTTTAATTTGCCGGTAGAAGAGAATCTTGAAGATGGTACTAACAAAAAATTTAAGACAGATAGTGGTGAAGATGTTTATCTAAGCGATTACTAATAAGACGAATTTAAAAACAACAATTTACAAATATTTTTAGGAGGGGTATGACAAGATTTTTACATTCAAAAAGCAGGACATTTTTTTTGTTCTGTTTTTCTTTTTTATTGGCAGTAGCTTTGGTTTCTATTTGGGACTTCAATTTTTCCATGCTTTATTTATTGACTACTCTTTTTGTTTTACTTTTTTTTATAATTATTTTTTGGAAAAATTTATTGTTTAGATTTTTATGTTTTTGTTTATTATTTTTTATTTTAGGTTTAGTACGTTATTATTTGGTTTTGCTACAGAATACTGAAAAAGATTTATTACATTATGTAGAAAATACAAAGGTAGTCGAGGGTTTTGTGAGCGCTGAACCAGATATTCGTCTGGATGGTGTGAGGTACATTGTTTCTGCTTTGTTTGTTTCTGATAGTAAAAATGGACAGTTGGTGTATGACAAAAAAGAAGTAAAAGGAAAATTTTATTTCAAATCAAGTCTTTATCCACGTTATAGTTATGGTGATAAATTACGTCTGACTTGTTTTCTAAAAAAACCAGAACCTGTTGAAGATTTTCGTTATGATAAATATTTGGCACGTTATGGTGTCTATGTTGATTGCGCTCCAAAAAAGATTGAAAAAATAGGGGATAATGGTGGGAATGTTTTTTTTAAACAAATTTTTGCTATCAAAACTGTGATTGCTTCAAAAATAAATGTTTTGTGGCATGAGCCTTATGCTAGTTTTATGGCGGGTCTTTTGTATGGTTATCGTGGAGGACTTGGTACTTTGAATGATTTGTTTAGTCGTACTGGTGTCACGCATATTGTGGCAATTTCAGGCTACAATATTACGATTATTTCTACTATTTTGATTGCATTTTGTATACGTCTTTATATTCCTCGTAAAAAAGCTTTTTGGCTAATTGTTTTAGGTATTTTTGTTTTTGTTATTTTTGCTGGTGCTAGCGCTTCGGTGGTAAGAGCCGGTATTATGGGCATTTTGGTTTTATTGACAAAACAATTGGGACGTAGAGCTAGAGTGGGTAATGTGATGATTCTGACAGTTTTGATGATGACATTGCAAAATCCATATATTTTGATTTGGGATGTGGGCTTTCAACTTTCTTTTATTTCTACTTTGGGACTTGTTTATCTTGTACCTATTATTGGTAAATATTTCAATTGGGTGCCTGAAAAGTTTTCTTTACGTGATTCTTTGGTAACAACTTTGGCGGCTATTGCGGCCACTTTACCTTTGATTCTTTATCAATTCAATCGTTTATCAATCGTTTCACCTATAGTTAATATTTTGATTTTGTGGATTTTACCTTGGATTATGTTTGCTGGTTTTGCCGTTTTGGTTTTAAGTTTGCTGTTTTTGCCATTGGCCAAAGTATTGGCTTGGTTGGGATATGTAGCCATGAAGTATATTGTGATTGTGGTCAAATTTTTTGCAGATTTATCTTTTGCCACAATTGATTTGTCTTTTCCTATGTGGTTGATGTTTTTTAGTTATTTATTTATTATTTATCTTGTTTTTAAAAATTATAAAAATAAAAAAGTATGAAAAAACTACAAGTAGTATTGTTGTTAATTTTAATAATTATTTTGGGAATGTTATTTTTTGTTAGAAGAAATAATGGTGCAAATATTTCAAAAGATGTCGCCGGTGTTACCATCAAAAATGGTTTAAAAGTTACATATTTAGATATTGGTCAGGGGGATGCTAGTTTCATTGAATTTCCCGATGGAGAGCAAATGTTGGTCGACTGTGCGATAGATGGTAGAATTCTCGAAGCTCTGGGAGGTGTGATGCCTTATTATGACCATGATATTGATTATATTCTTATCACACATCCAGATTTGGATCATTATGGTGGTTGTACAGAAGTTTTAAAGAGATTTCAAGTTAAAAATATTGTTTACAATGGGCTTGAAAAAAGAGGGGATAGTATGTGGGAAGCTTTTTGGTCAGCCGTTCAAGAAGAAGGTGCCAATTATATAGAAGTATCAAAAGAAGATGTTTGGGATATCGCCAGCACTTCTTTGCATGTTTTTTATCCTGATCATTCTATCAAGCAAAATAAAAATATCCCTAATTCAAAAGTTGAGGCCAATGCTAATAATACTTCCATCGTTTTTTCACTTAGTTATCTTGATAAAAATTTGTTATTTATGGGTGATGCTGAGGAAGAATTGGAAAAATATTTATTAGCTACCTATGGAGAACAACTAAAAGCAGATATTTTAAAGATGGGACATCATGGTAGTGATAGTTCTTCTACTGAAGATTTTCTAGAGATGGTTCAGCCACAAGAGGCTATCGTTTCTTGTGGTCTTGATAATAAGTTTGGTCATCCTTCTCGTAGAGTTTTGAAAAGGTTAGAAAGAATTTCATCAAGTAGTACTATTTGGCGAACTGATTTGCAAGGAGACATTTTTTTGAAAGTGGATGAATTTGGTTTACAGATGAGTATTGACTAAAAGATTGGCGTATGAATGTTTTTTATGCTATAATATAAACATCTAATTATTTTTTATGGCAAAAGAAAAAAGTTATTTGGGTGTAGATATCGGAGCACATGGTATCAAAATGGTAGAATTAAAAAATACCAAAAATAGACCTCAACTCTGGACTTACGGTATTTTGGAAAAAAATTTAGATATACACTTGCACAATTCAAAAAAAATAGAAGATAAAGAAGAAAAAAAGCCTGAAAATGCTCAAGCTTATTTTCCACAAGATAAAGTAATGAAGACAGATAATTCTTTGTCACAAATGCAAGTAGTGTTGTCAGACGAAGATCGTATAAATCAGTATGCTGACATGTTGAAAGTTTTGATGAAAAAATCAAAAGTATCTACTAAACATGCTTCTTCTAGCCTGCCTGTATCACAGGTTTTTCATACTGTTATCAATTTGCCAAAAGTAGAGGAAAAAGCAATATCTACTATTGTGAAAGCTGAGGTTGCAAAGATGATTCCTTACCCAATTGAGGAAATGCAGGTAATTCCACAAAAGATACCTGTAGAAAATAAGAATGGTAATATAACACTTTTGGTTACAGCTGCTCCTAAGATACTTATTTCTTTTTACTCTAAAATCTTTCAAAGATCGGGGTTACAACTTATGGAGCTCGAGACAGAAGCTTTTGCTTTGACACGTTCATTGGTAGGTAGAGACACCACTGTTTCGATGATTGTTGACGTTGGAGCTGAGAGAACCAATTTTTTCATTATTGATAATGCTACACCTATGACTTATCGTAGTTTGCACATTGGTGGTAATGATTTTGATAGAATATTAGCTAGCACACTTGGATTGGAAGAAGATGTCGCCTCAAAAGTAAAAAGTAGTTTGTCTCTTGAAAATATGAAATTGTCATCAGAGTCTTTTGTCTCAATTTTAGATCCAATAGTACAAGAAATAAAATATAGTTTTGATTTGTATCTTAGACAAAGTGGTAATATTGGTAAGAGACCAGAAAAAATAGTCTTATCTGGTGGTGCTAGTTTGTTTCCTGTGATACAAGATTATATCACTCAAAAGTTTGATATGAAAGTATTTGTTGCTAATCCTTGGGCTAGAGTAATGCATCAAGATGGAATAAAAAAAATATTGGATAATTTGGGACCTCGTATGGCCGTATCTATTGGGCTTGCTCTTAGAAATTTTTAGTTTTTTATCCACAAGCAGTTTAGTTAAATCTTGTTTATTTTGTTATAATTTTATATATAGATACTAACTTTTTTATATGCCAAACAAAGTTCCTGTAGTTCTACTTGTTGAAGATGATACTTTTTTAGGTAACATTTATAAAACAAAATTTGAACTAGAAAAATTTAAAATAGTTGTAGCCACTGATGGACAAGAAGGTCTTGAAATGGCGAAGAAAAAGAAGCCTGATATTATTCTGTTAGATGTTTTGATGCCAAAGATGGATGGATTCACTGTCTTAGAAAATCTGAAAAAGGACAAAAATCTTGCTCAAATACCAGTGATCCTTTTGACTAACTTAGGTCAGAAAGATGATGTAGAAAAAGGTTTGGAATTGGGAGCTGTAGATTATCTTATCAAGGCACACTTTAAGCCCTCAGAAACTGTTGATAAAGTAAAAGATGTATTACAACTATAAAAAAGTAATTTAAGGAATTATGAAGTTATTTTTGAAAAATATGGAGGGGGGTGATAAGAATGAATAAAAAAGGTTTTACTTTGATAGAACTTTTGGTCGTCATTGCTATCATTGGTGTGCTTTCTACCTTGGCTGTTGTAGCTTTAGGTTCAGCTCGTCAAAAAGCTAACGATGCAAAACGTCTTTCAGATATTAGACAAGTGCAAACTGCTCTTGAATTGTACTATACAGATAATAATGCGTATCCTACAACTACAGCAACTGGTATCACTTTGGGTGATTCAACACATAGTTGTCTAGATACAAATGGATTTAGTGCTAGTTGTACTTCTCCTTATATGGGATTAGTCCCTAGTGATCCAATCAATTCTGATGTAAACATTTATACGTATACTGCTGAAGCTGGAACAGCTTACCAAATTACAGCTAGTTTGGAAGTGGGTGCTGGTGGATTTGATTTTGGTGCTGTTACTGCTACTGAATCAGGTATTGTCGGTCAATAATTTTAGGTATTATACTTCTTAAAAAAGTCCTTATTAAGGACTTTTTTAAGTTGTTTTTTTGTGTTATAATTATCTTATAATTTTTTACTATTAGCTATGTTTTTGATATTATCATCATACATCTTATTTTTTATTATTGGACTGGTATTGGGAAGCTTTTTGAATGCATTGGAGTGGCGTCTATATAATAAGAGATCTTTGATGGAAAGATCGGAATGCCCTCATTGTCACAAACAAATAAAATGGTATGATAATGTTCCTTTAGTCAGTTATATTTTGCTGAGAGGTAAATGTAGAGAATGTAAAAATAAAATATCTTTACAATATCCTATTGTTGAATTTGTGATGGCTTTATTATTTGTTTTTGTATTTTTTTATTATTCTTCTTTTGCTACTTTTTCATTATTTTCTATAATTAGAGATTGTTTAGTTCTGTTTGTGCTTACTTTTATTTTTGTTTATGATACTAAGCACTTGGAAGTATCTGATGCTGTGACTCTAGGAGCTTCTTTATTGTTTTTTATTGTTTCTTTATTTTTTGGTGCAAATTGGTTTGACATGACATTGGGAGCTCTTATTGGTGCTGGATTTTTTCTTTTACAATTTGTTATTTCTAAGGGTAAATGGGTTGGTGGAGGAGATATACGTATAGGACTTCTTATGGGAATTTTACTTGGTTGGAAATTGACTATTTTGGCACTTTGGATTGCTTATGTAGTTGGTGGCATATTTAGTATTATTTTAGTTTTGATGAAGAAAAAAGGTATGAAAACAGAAGTGGCTTTTGGAACTTATTTGACTGTAGCTACTTTTATTGCTATGTTTTGGGGAACTCAGATTTTGAATTGGTATTTTAGATTGATATTTTAGTTAAAAGTTTTTAAAGTTCATAAAGTTTATAAAGTAATTTACTTGTATATTTATTTTAAAAAACTTTACAAACTTTTAATTTTTAACTTTATAAACTATTTTTTATGTTAGATATTAAAAAGATTGAAAAACTTCGTGCTCAAATAGATGATTTACGTTATCGTTATCATGTGTTAAATGACCCAGAAGTGACTGATCAGATGTACGATGGACTCATGGA
>PFPL01000052.1 GCA_002793035.1 Candidatus Magasanikbacteria bacterium CG_4_10_14_0_2_um_filter_33_14 | reverse complement strand
CGCGCATCAGATACGGCGCGTTGAATACGTTCTCGGGTCTTGTACTCACCGCCCGTCACACCACGAAAGTTGGCAACACCCGAAGGCTCTCAGTAGAGGGACGAAGGTGGGGTCAATGATCAGGGTGAAGTCGTAACAAGGCATCCGTAGCGGAAGCTGTGGATGGATCACCTCCTTTCTGGAGTACATTTTTACGAAAGTAAAAATCCAAAGTCGAGATCATATTCGCAAGAATAACGATCTTATACTCTGGAAATAGACTAAGTTTCTTGTCACGTTTGTGTTTGTGAATCTTCTAATAATTAAAAAACGTCCACATTATTTTGGGCGTTTTTTTAATTTTAGAAAATAAAATTGTTAAATGGTTAAATTGTTTTTAAAATTTTAATTTTGTGTTTGTATAATAAATCGGGCTGTTTATTTCTTTTGGTAATTTATTTAATTCTTCCATTATATAATTATAATCTTCTTCATTTATAATTTTTCTTACAAAACATTTTAGCAATATAATTATTAAAAACCAGCTTTTTCAGCTGGTATTTTTTTATTTACTTTTTTTATTTACTTTTTCTACTATCTCTTCTAGATAGTCATTTTGTATTTTTTGTATTTCTAGTAGACGTTTATTTTGATTTACTATTAGATGATCTATTTTTTCGTGTAGAAGTTGTATTTCAAGTTCAGCTTTTAAATTTACTTTGTAGTCATGCTCACTTCTTTGTCTGTCTTTTTGTTCTTGTCTATTTTGACTCATCATTATAATAGGAGCTTGGATAGCTGCAAGACATGATAACACAAGATTCAGGAGTATAAAAGGATATGGATCGTAACCTGTATTTCTTAAGAAGACAATATTTAGGACCATCCACAGCGCCATGAATGAAAAAAATGTAATAATGAAACCCCAACTACCACCAAAGGTTGCGACTTTGTCAGCGACTTTTTGTCCGATAGACAATTTGTCGTCCAATTCTTCTTCGATGTTGTCTGACAAGATTTTGTTGTGTGAAATAGCATCTACTACTTCTTTTTCTACTTTATCGAATTCACCAGCTTCTTCATCTATAAGAGACAAAAAATATTGACGACGGTATTTATTTAATTCTACAAGAGAAATGAAGTGTGTATTTTTTATTTTTGAAAAATCTTTTTTTATTATTTTTACAATTTCTGGTTGAATATCTTTTAGAATGACACTTTCTTCTTCATTGAGTTTTTCTTGTGAAATAAAACTAGTTATTTTTTTCATAGGGTGACAGGCATAAATTATAATATCTACTTACTTATTATAAAACAAATAAAGTTAAAAGTCTATTTTTTAAATGCTTACTTTATTAATTATAGAGACCTCTTAAAAACCATATCAGTATGATCATCATAATCTTTTGTACCTACTTGTTTGAAACCTAGAGATTTGTAAAAATCTTGAACATGTTTGTTCCAATCATCCATATTTGTTTGCATAGCGTATTTTACTTTTCCTTTTAAATAAAAGAATTTTTTGTTATTTTCAAAAAATATTTTGAAAAGATTTCTAGCCAAACCTTGTTTTCTATAGTCTGGATGTACTGATAACATGTTTATATATAATAAATTTTCTTTGTAGTTTTCATTTTGTTCTGGTTCTCGTTCATATGATATAAGTCCAGCGATAATTTTTTCTTTGTCAAAAACTATCAAACTGTGTTTGAATTTTTCATGTAGTATTCTGCCATCTTTTTCTTTTGCCATTATATTAAAATGACCTTTTTCATTCATCGGTATTTCATCAGCTAAAGCTGATATCTCGGCAGAGTATTTTTGTGCTGTTTCTTCATCAAGAAAGTAGACAGAAAAATTATTTATTTTTGCTATTTCTTTCATAAATATTTTATTTTACTTCTTCCAATATCATGTTGGTGACTGTTAATGTTTCCATATCTACATCGTACCAATCAAAAGTAATATTTCTTTCTGAGGTACTTTCGTATAGATGAAAAGTAATTGTATTGTTTTCATCTCTATCTATTTCAATCATTGGGTTACCTCCTGTAATTGGTGATGTTCCGTCTGGATTGGAAAATTGTTTTAACCAATTTTTTACAGTCTCGAGATTCCTTACAGTTTGTTCAGCTTTTTGTTCTTGTTTTAGAAAGTCTGTGTCTATAACATTTGGATGTTTTTCGTCTTCTACAAAAAACTGACATCCAGATTGAAAATCGTAAGAATAATTTGGGCATTCTTCTTCATTTTTTACTTCATTTTCACTAGCCCAATCATAACCTTCTTGTAATCCTTGGCAATTTTCAGTATCACTACATTCGTGTCCATAAAAATTTCCGATATAATCTATTTTTTCTAGAATTAACCCTTTACAGTTTTGTTTTTCTATCTGGTCTGTAAAATTTTGTTCGCACTCATAGAGTGTGGTTATTTCGGGGGCATTGTTTTGAGGAGTTGATTCTGTCGTTTTATTGTAATTATTACTAAGGTTACAGCCTCCTATTATTAACAGAGAGCTTGTAAGGAATACCATTGAGATGTTTTTTTGCATAGAAATTTATTAGATATATTAGTTATTTTATCATTTTTGCTATAAAAAGGGAATAATAGCTACTCTTGACCTTTGGGACAAAACTCGCTAAAATACCAATATAATTATTATCTAAAAATCTTTTATGTCAGCAAATTTGGATAGACTAATACAATTAGCCAAAAAAAGTGGTAGTACCCTTATTATCCATGATGAACAAAAAGGGGACATGGTTATGATGGATTTGGATTCTTATGAGATGATGCTCGATATGCAGCAAGAATTTGATGATTGTAGCTGTGATCATGAAGAGTTGTATGATATGTCTGAGGGAGATATGTTGGATAAAATAAACCGTGATATCGCTATTTGGCGTTCTTATCGTGAAGAAGAAGAATTAGAGTGGAAAGGTGATCTTCTGGAAGAGGATTTAGCGGAGAATCCTTTGGAAGATCCTTTTGCTGAAGATTATAATCATGACCCTGAGTGGCACAAAGCTGGAGATGTCTTAACCAATAGACATAGTAGTTTTGCTCCAAATTTTGCTGATACTACAGTCCCTGATTACTTTGTACCAAATGTACCAGATTTTGTTGAAGATGCAGATAATGACGAAGATGAAGACTACAATATAGAAGATCAAATGTTTGGGGTAGATGATAGTGAAGATGATTTTGTTTATGATTCTCTTGGACAAGAATCTCTTGGTGCTAAGCATAAGGTTCCTTTTGTAAATCATGAAGAAACTGAGATGACTGAAGAAGAAGATTTGGATGGTGATCCTGTGTTTTTTGAGGAACCGGTGTAGTCGAATAAAAGTATTAAAACATGAAAATATTAAAACAACCTTGGTTAGAGGTTGTTTTTGATTTGACTTTTTTATTTTGTTGTGATAATTTCATCGTGGTTATTGGCTTATAAAATGGAGGTAGCCATGCCCGAGAAGCTGTTGTCACCTTGTTGCCAAGTTAGCATCGACTCATCTTTGGCTGATGGTGTTCTTGTCGGGAGCTGTAGCTCTTGTAAAAAGAATGTCATCCGCATCAACCCTGAGACAAGGGTGGAGGAGTGGCTCGACGGCAAGTCTCCTTGGACTCATGAGACATTGCGGGCGGTCAATTGTTGATGCTCGTGTAAGTCTTTACAGAGGCCTCGTGTAAAAAAACACGAGGCCTTCATTTTTTTTGTAAAAATATCAAAAATAAAAAAGCAACTTGATTAAAGTTGCTTTTTTGAATCCTCCAACAGCCCAAGTCGTGCTAGGCAAGGCGGACGAGTGGGTTTAATTCCCCGTAGCTCTTGCTATCCAGACTAAGTCGGGATTCCTTCTTATACCTCGTTCCCGATTTTATCGGGACTGCGAGGTAGTTGATTAAAAATAAATTTTATTGAGGTGTTGATATACTTAAGTTTTCATTTTTATAAAGAAAATCAATCATTCTTTGGTCAAACTGAGAAGTTTCTCCATCATTATTTATATGTAAAATATATCCTGGAGTATTAAAGCTTGGAATAAGATTTAGATATTCTAAGTAAAATTTATTTTGGAATCGAAATTCATCAGTTGGTAGTGAATCAGGTGACATTTTTATAGTTAATATTTCTTTAGTGTCTTTTTCATAAGGTACACCACCACCATCTCCAGCAAAAGGATTAAAATTTTGTGTTATTTGGAGTTCTCCTATCTTAGGACTATTTAAATAATCATTACCATCGTAAGATCGTATATAAAATTTTCCTGTCAAAGTATCTCCCATACTTGGTTCTGTTAGATATACTTCTGTTGTAACAAGTATTTTTTCACAAGTATCACCGTATTTTGAACAATTCCAAGGTTTTACATTTTTACTAATTAATACTGTTTTTCCTGCTTCAAATACAGGTTTAGCTTTTTCTACTTTTAATTGATTATTTAGTTCATTCTTTTCTTGTTGTAGCTTACTTACATCATTGCGAAGTGGGGCAATTTGAGATTGTAGGCTATTTATTCTTTCTTGTGATTTATTAGTTTCTAAAAAATAAAGAGTGCCTGTACCAGCTAATCCCGATAAAAGAACTACCAGGATGATCCAAATATATATTGGAGTATGTGATTCACGGTGAATATTATTAAAACTATTTTGATCTTCCATCATAAAAATTTTTTAAAATTTAATCTTTTTATATTATAGCACACAAACGCTAATCCTCCCAAGGCGGACGAGATGTCTTAATTTTTTGTATCTTGCTATGAAGATGTCTCTTCTCATATATCGTCAGCTTTTTTGCGAGATAGTTGGTTTTGAAAAAAATTATTTATTTTCTAAGAGGGGATTGTACATCATGATAGCTTCATTTTTGGTGATGAGTTCTTCTTTTATTTCTTTTTTGTTTTTATCGCGTATTTTACGAAAGATTTCATTACTTCTTACATAGCCTCCCCACCATTCTTGTTTGATAGAATGTTCTTTTTCAAAAATTTCATAATTAAAATCAATAGTCTCATTTGATAACCATTTGCCGATTAAATATTTTTCATTTAGTTTTAGAAAAAGTTGGAATTTTTGATTGGTATTATTTTTTATTTGCAAATCTATATACGGATAAGCACAAGTAGCTCCACTACCAAAAGGTTGGTTTCTTTTTACATCTGGGAAGACATCGTAGCTATGACGCCATCGTTCTACAACTGTGAGAGGTGTGTGTAGTGTCATCCAATAAATAAGATTGGATAGTTGGCAGAGACCACCTCCTATACCAGACAGAACTTTCCCGTCGTGTAGTACCATACCTGGTAGATAACCTTTTCTTTTACTGGGATTTTTGATTTGTCGCCAATAAGAAAGTGTTTCTCCTGGATTTAGAACTATTTTATCCAATTTTTGAATGGCTATTTTTAAGTTTTTTATTTTATTTTCTTGCATCCATATGTCGACATCTTTGAGTTTTCTTCTCAAGACCGTTTTGTGTGTAAAAATTTCTTCAGCTAAAGGGCTCTCAAATTTTTTAGTAAATTTTTCCCCTGAGAGATACCAATCAAAATGTTTTTTTAGATTGTAATAAATTTTTCCAGCAAATATGCGAAATTTGAATCTATATTTTGGTTCTTTCATGTTATTTTTATTAAAGTAGTCCAAATATTTTGAAGGCAATAAAAATTTGAGCCAAATCTGCAAAGATATGTATATACCAGCAAGAGAATAAATCTTGGTATCTTTTGAATACATAGCTCACAATTATTGCATATGCTGTCAGCCCAAAGGTAACAAGAATAAAGAATCCAACATTAAACCAATTATAATAAAACATAACATGGTGGAAAGAAAAAGCTATACCTGTAATTAAGTAAGCTTGCCATGGTTTGATAAATTTTTCTAGATTATTGAATAGGAAGCCTCTCCAGAAGTATTCTTCTAGAAGTGAATTGAGTACAATAATATAAAGACCAATAAATATTAAATTTGTTAGAGTGATGTTTATTAGGTTTTTTAGTTTTTCTGTAATAGTATTAAGATCAAGAAAATTTTGAAAAATAAAAAAACTAGCTAGATAAATACCTGCTAGAGAAATTCCAATTAAAGTGAGTATTCCAATATTTTTTTTGAAAGTAGAAAAATGAAAGTTTTCAGTTAAAGATTTTTTTAGTGTTTTTTTCTCACTCCATAGTGCGAAAACAATAGGGGATAGGAAGACTAGCTTGTAGAGAGAAGAAAAGAAATAATTGTTTGGCAAAATTTGTCTACTTAAAATAATTATAATAGGAGGAAAAATGATTAGACTAAGTAAGAGAATTATTTTATTTTTTGTTTTCATATTTATAACATGTTCAAAGAATCTAAACACAGATAACCACTATCTACATCTGTTAGTTCGCCAGTTTTTAAGTGTTTTCTGAAATCGTCTAAAGACATTTCTACAACTTCAATAAATTCATATGCATCAAGCTCTTGTTTTTGTACCTTTTCGCAATTCTTTGCTATAAAATTGTAGCGAATCATCGTAGAATAAGCACATTCAAGACATGTCCCTACAAATTCAAAATCACCTGTGTAACCAGTTTCTTCTAGTAATTCTCTTTTGGCAGCTTCAAGGGAACTTTCATATTGGTCAACTCCACCCCCAGGCATTTCTAATAATATTTTTTCTGGTCCTGGACGAAATTGTTTGGTCAAAACGACTTTATTATTTTTCGTTATTGCAAGAATGCATACTGCAGGTCCTTCGTGTTTGATATCGAATTCTGCTGTTTTGCCGTCTGGTAACTCAAAAGTCTTTTTTAGTAGTTTTCTATAACCTGTTCTCAAAGATTCTTCTTTTATTTTTTTCCAAGGAATCATAGTTCATTTTTAGTCTTTTGATATATACAAGAAATATTCTATTCCATCATCTTTTTCATGGGTTTTCCTTGGTTTTATGAAGATTTTTACATTATATTCTGTATCTCCAAATTTCAAATAAAGATCATTTTTTGAACTCAATCCAACAGTATCTTTTATATCTTTTGAATTTTTTTGTAGTTCTTCTATTATTTGTAGAAAATCATCTTCTGTAGAAGCTTCAAGTATTTTTTCTCTTATTATTCTAGCAAATTCTTTTTCTTCCTTTCTTAATTTTTCTGGTAAGGCTATTTCTTCTAAAAGAAAGGCTTCCCTTTGTTTTTGTTCTGGTGTTAATTCCATATATTTTTTAATAGTAATATCCTCGACCAATAACTCTAAACCCAATAGAAAACATTTGAAGGACTAAATAAATTAGTAAGAGCCATACCCAAATACTTAAGTGTTTCTTTTTTCCAATTACTAAGTCGTTTTCAAGTTCAGGATGTTTTTGTAGATATATCTTATAAAAGACAATAGCTAAAATACTCAAGGTACCATCAACTACTCCTACTGCAGCTAGGAGTCTATAAAAGAAATCTCCTAAGATATCTTTGTTTCCTAGATATATCACCAATTGCAACATGAATACCACAAAGAATATGAAAACATAATTGGCTGTCACTAGTTTGTCTATTAGTTTGTCTTTATTTAAAATTTTGGATAATACATCTACATGTAGAGAAGCAAAGCCTATGGTGAAGTAACTGGCATATAGTTTGGCAATTGTCGCATAGCTAAATATTTCCCAAATTCCAAAAAAAGAAGTGAAAAAACTTAAGACAATTAAAAAGAATAAAACATTACTAAACAGAGCTAGACGTTCAAATGTATTTTTTCTATTATCTTCCCAAACGAATAATAAACTAAACAAAGAATGAAGCATTACCATGAGTAGGGTAATAAATACCTTACCTGTGATATCAGTGAAATCACCTATAAGTATGGTGATTACTGCTGTTATTGCTGCTGCAATGAGACTTCCTACGAGAGTGTATAAAAAAAACTTTTTGAACCTGACTAGTTTTGTCATATGTAAAAGTTAAAATTAATTAATAATTTAAAGTGTTAGTATTATATCATTTTTGAGCCTTTTGGAGCAAATATTTCATGTCATTTTTTGATAGAAAATTTGGTACAAAATTAGTGTTCAAATCTTTATATTAATTTCCACAGTTATTCCCCAAGCTAGGACTTGACTTGTTTAAGATTTTAGTTTATAATCACACCGCATAATTTTTATGTATTTTTTTGCTCTAATAGAGCAATATATTTATAAATATTCAAGGTCGCTGGACACAAATCTAACTGGGCCATCTCACGTTAGAGCGGCTAAACGCTACCATAGTAATAATATGGCAGAATTTCAAAGAACTAAGGTCCACGTAAACGTGGGCACAATCGGTCACGTTGACCATGGTAAGACAACTCTTACAGCTGCAATCCTAAAAGTTGCTTCTGCAAAAGGTCTTATCGCACAAGATAAAGATGTTAGTGCTATCGACGCTGCTCCTGAAGAGCGCGAACGTGGTATTACTATCGCTACAGCTCATGTAGAATACGAGACAGAAGTACGTCACTACGCTCATGTAGATTGTCCAGGCCATGCTGATTATGTTAAAAACATGATCACTGGTGCTGCTCAAATGGATGGTGCTATTCTTGTAGTATCAGCCGCAGACGGTCCAATGCCTCAAACTCGTGAACATATCTTACTTGCTCGTCAAGTTGGTATTCCTAGAATTATTGTTTTCTTAAACAAAGTTGATCAAGTATCTGATCCAGAACTTATCGACCTCGTTGAAGAAGAAGTAAGAGATTTACTTAAAAAATATGAATTCCCAGGAGACGAAACACCTATCATCCGTGGTAGTGCTCTAAAAGCTCTTGAGAACCCAAATGATGAAGAAGCTTCAAAACCAGTTATGGATTTATTGAACGCTTTGGATACATATTTCCCAGATCCAGTTCGTGCTTTGGACAAAGATTTCCTTATGTCTATCGAAGACGTCTTCTCAATTGAAGGACGTGGTACAGTAGTTACTGGTCGTATTGACCGTGGTATTGTAAAAGTAGGTGACGAAGTAGAAATCGTTGGTATGAAAGAAGAAACTAGTAAAACTACTGTTACAGGTATCGAAATGTTTAACAAGAGTCTAAATCAAGGTGAAGCTGGTGACAACGCTGGTGTTCTTCTTCGTGGTACTAAGAAAGACGAAGTAGAACGTGGTCAAGTTTTGGCTAAACCAGGTACAATTACTCCTCATACTGAATTCGAAGCTGAAGTTGTAGCTTTGACAAAAGAAGAAGGTGGACGTCATAAACCTTTCTTCAATGGTTACAAACCTCAATTTTACATCAATACTACTGATGTAACAGGTGATGTAAAATTACCAGAAGGTACAGAAATGGTTATGCCTGGTGACACTGTAAACCTAACTATCAAACTTATCGTTCCTGTAGCTATGGAAGAAAAACTACGTTTCGCTATCCGCGAAGGTGGTCGTACTGTAGGTGCCGGTGTAGTAACTAAGATTATCAAATAAAAGTAATCATTCAAGCCTCCTGCAATATTGTAGGAGGCTTGATATTGCCTAAATTAATTAATTATGTCAGATAACGCAAACCAAACAAACAACAAAGCAGAAAGTAAGTTACGTATCAAAATTAAGTCTTATGATAGTAAAATTCTTGACATCGCTACCAAGACTATCATTGACACTGCAGAAAGAAATAATGTAAAAGTAGTTGGTCCAGTACCACTTCCTACACATATCGCAAAATACAGTGTTAATAGAGCGACTTTTGTTCACAAAACAGCTCAAGAACAATTTGAAATGCGTACTCACAAACGTCTTATTGATATCTTAAATCCAACCCCAAAAGCAATCGATGCTCTTATGAATTTGAACTTGCCAAGTGGTGTGGATATTGAAATCAAAATGATTTAATCTGTTCAAAAAAGTTGTTCGTTTAGTACTTTAAAAAATGTCAACAAACTGGGGATATATCAGTGTATTAGTCCTTGACATTTTGTTTTATATGCGTTAAAATACTGCCGTTGTCTATTTACATTGTATAAATGAGTAGACAACTAAGCAAAAATATTAGACTGGATTATCAGTCAAAAAAGTTTAAAGTTAGTCCTACAAGACAAGCTTACCAAACAGATAAGATCTTGAGAGAGTTTACTCAATCAAGAAAACATTTGATTGAAGAGTACAGTTTGTTAAATGGAGGTGTTTCATTACATTTATTAATTGCCTTACAACCAATCCTTTGGTCTTGAAGGCTAGAGATGAGTAAATCAAACTATTGTTTGTGGTATTCATTTCTAGTTTTTTTATATTATGAAATTTATTATCGGCAAAAAATTAGACATGACACAGGTTTTTCATGAAGATGGTACTGTAATTCCAGTAACCAGAATTCAAGCAGGACCTTGTACTGTTACCAAAGTAAATACTTTGGAAAGAGACGGAGTAGAATCAATCCAAGTTGGTTTTGGTACACAAAAAGTGTTCAGATTAGCAAAACCACAAAAAGGACATTTGAAAGGTATCAGTGTAGATGGCAACAACAATGAAACTGTTCGTCATTTGCACAACTTTAAAAATGATAGTGATTTGAAACGTGGTGATGTCTTTACAGTCAACATTTTCGAAAAAGGAGAAAAAGTTCAAGTAACAGGTAATTCAAAAGGTAGAGGCTTCCAAGGTGTTGTAAAACGTCATGGTTTTCATGGTTCTCTAGCTTCTCATGGTCACAAAGATCAATTGCGCATGCCTGGTAGTATTGGAGCAGGTGGTGTTCAACACGTTTTCAAAGGTACACGTATGGCAGGTCACATGGGTGACGCTCAAATTACGGTTAAAAATTTGGAAATAGTAGAAATCAAACCTGAAGATAATGAAATCTGGGTAAAAGGTGCTGTACCTGGTGCCAGAAATGGTTTACTTTATATTTTTACTACAGAAGGTAATGTAGTTCTTCAAGTAGAAGAAGTACCTGTAGAAGAAACTGTCGAATCTATTGATGCAACAGAAACTAAAGTAGAAGAAAATAAAGAAGAAACTAAATAGTTTTATATGACAAAAATTGCAATGTACAATTCAAAAGGTGAACAAAGCAAGGATATAGAATTAAATGATGCTATTTTTGCTACACCTATAAATAAAGAAGTAGTTCATCAAGTATATACAGCAATGCGTGCAAATGCTCGTCAACCATGGGCTGATACAAAAGATAGAAGTGAAGTTTCTGGTGGTGGTAAGAAACCTTGGAAACAAAAAGGTACTGGACGTGCTCGTCATGGTTCTAACCGTTCTCCTATTTGGAGTGGTGGTGGTATCACTTTTGGTCCACTTAGTACTCGTAATTATAAACAAAAAATTAATAAAAAAGTAAATAAATTAGCTACTTGTATGTGTTTGTCAGACAAAGTTTCTGATAACAAAATGGTAGTAGTTGATAAATTTGAATTTGTTGGTAAAACTAAAGAAGTAGTTAACTTGGCCAAAAAAGTTTTGGCAGAAGTCAGACCTACTTTGGTAGTTTTAAATGAAGAATCTACTGACGAAAACTTGAAAGCTCTTAGAAATATAAAAAATTTCAAAATTGTAAGAGCTCAAGATCTAAATGTTTTGGATTTGATGAATAATCAATACTTACTTATTAGTGAAGAAGGTATTAAATTTTTAGAAAAACGTTTGGTAAAATAATTTAGGATTTAAATATTTATATGGGTTTACTTGATAAATTGACAAAAAAAGATACAGACAAATCAGTTGCTAATAAAGCAACTACTGTTGAAGCTTCAAAAAAATCCTCAAAAATTAATGATAAAAAAGAAAGTACTGTTAAAAAAGCTGCATCTTCTCTAAAGGGTCCTGCTCATAAAATAATTTTGAAACCTTTGGTAAGTGAAAAAGCTAGTATGGCTGAAATGCATGGTCAATATACTTTTTTAGTAAATAAAAGTACTAATAAAACAGAAATCAAAAAAGCTGTAAAGCAAGTTTATGGTGTGATTCCAACAGATGTTAGAGTTATGAATTTTGAAGGTAAACGTACACGTTTTGGTGCCTTGAAAGGTAAGAGAAGTGATTTTAAAAAAGCAATCATAACTTTAGCGAAAGGACACAGCATTAATATCCACGAAGGTGTCTAATAAATAAAATATTATGGCAGTTAGAAAGCACAAACCAACCACTCCTGGTAGAAGACAATCTAGTGTTCAAGATTTTTCAGATATTACAAAGAAAAGACCAGAAAAATCTTTGACTAGTGTACTGAACAAAAAAGCTGGTCGTAATAATACAGGTAAAATAACTGTACGTCATCGTGGAGGCGGTACAAAACGTCTTTATAGACGTGTTGACTTTGCTCGTATTAATTTTGAAATACCTGTAACTGTAATTTCTATTGAATATGATCCAAATAGAGGAGCACGTATTGCTCTTGTAGAAGATCCTGACAAAAACAAATCATACATTTTAGCTGAAAGTAAAATGAAAGTAGGAGATGTTGTAATCTCTTCAAAGAAAAAACAAGAACCTAAACCAGGTAACCGTATGCCAATTGAGCATATACCATCTGGTATGAATGTTTATAATGTTGAAATGGAACCGGGTAAAGGTGGTCAAGCTGTTCGTGGTGCTGGAAATTATGCTCAAATAATGGTTATTGAAGGTAAACATGCTCAATTGAAAATGCCTTCTACTGAAATTAGACTTGTCGCTAAAGAATGTATGGCTACTATTGGACAAGTAAGTAATTCTGATTATAAACTTGTACGTTGGGGAAAAGCTGGTAGAATGAGATATAGAGGTATCAAACCAACTGTTAAAGGTAAGAATATGAACCCTGTTGACCATCCACATGGTGGTGGTGAAGGACATAGTCCTATCGGTTTACGTAAAGGTCCTCGTACTAAGTGGGGTAAACCTGCGTTAGGTGTGAAGACTCGTAAACCAAAGTCTAGTGATAAATTCGTTGTTTCAAGAAGAAAAAGTAAAAAGAAAAAATAATATTTATTAAATTTGATTTATGTCTAGAAGTTTAAAAAAAGGACCTAGTATTGATCCAAAATTACTTGCCAAAGTAAAAAAGGCTCTTGATACTGGTGACAAAAAACCTATCAAAACTTGGTCTCGTGCTTGCACGATTACTCCAGAAATGGTTGGGTTTACCTTTTTGGTGCACAATGGAAAAGAATTCTTGGAAGTATTTGTCGATGAAAACAAAGTCGGACATAAGCTTGGTGAATTTTCTCCTACCCGTAAGTTCAAAGGACACGGTGGAAAGATGGCCAAAGAACAATCAAAGAGTTAATTCCGACAAAATCGGGACAAATCGCAGGAAGAATCAAATAAAGTTAATCTAATAATAAATATTCTTTCTAAAAAAGATTTTAAACATTATGAAAGTACAAACAAAAGCACAATTAAAGCATCTAAGAATGACTCCACAAAAAGTAAGATTGGTAGCTGGTTTGGTGCGTGGTTTGGATGTGAATAAAGCTTTGGAACAATTACAATTTAGTAGTAAACAAGCCGCTTTGCCTGTTAAAAAATTGATTGAATCAGCTGTAGCTAATGCTAAGCATAATCATAATGTCAAAGAAGAAACTTTGAAAGTAGAAACTATTTTTGTAGATGAAGGTAGTGTATTGAAACGTTGGATGCCAAGAGCTATGGGTAGAGCAACTCCTTTGCGTAAAAAGAGTTCTCATATTACTGTAGTGCTTAGTGGTGAAGCTGACGAAACAAAAAAATCTTCTAAAAAAGAAAAAGAAGTAAAAGTAGAAGAAACTGAAACTAAAGTAGAAAAAACTGAAAAGAAAATAACTAAAAAAGATAAAAAATAATTAGAAATTAAATCATTAACTATGGGTCACAAAGTACATCCACAAATTCATAGAACTGGTATCTTATTTCCTTGGGCTTCTCGTTGGGTTGCCAAAAGAAATTATTCCGAGTACTTAGAAAATGACATCAAAATTAGAGAGTACCTAGATGGTAAATTTAGAGATGCTCAAATTGATTCTGTCTTTATTGAACGTGGTCCAAAAAATATGACCATTACTATCTTTGCTGCTAAACCAGGTGTTATTATTGGTCGTGGTGGTCAAGGTCTTGATGATTTAAGAAAAGATTTAGAAAGAAAATTTTTGAAACTTTCTGTTAAAGTAAAATTGAATATTCAAGAAGTACGTCAACCTTCACTTTCAGCTCATGTAGTTGCTCAAACTATTACTAAAGATATTGAAAATCGTGTTGCTTTTAGACGTATTATGAAACAAACTATCGAAAGAGTAATGACTGCTGGTGCTAAAGGTATCAAAATTACTTTAGCCGGACGTCTAAATGGTGTAGAAATTGCTCGTACGGAAACTCTTTCACAAGGTAAGATTCCTTTGATTACTTTAAGAAGTAATGTAGAATTTGCTGGTAAAACTGCTCGTACTATTTATGGAGCTATTGGTGTGAAGGTTTGGATTTATAAAGGTGAATCTTTTGAAATGATTGATAAACTAGCTGACAAAAAAGATGATATTAAAAGAAAACCTAAAAAATAAGTATGTTGTTACCAAAAAAAGTAAAACACAGAAAATGGCATGAGCCAAGACGTCGTAACAAAGGTGTCGCTACTAGAACAAATACTGTAGCTTTTGGAAGTTTTGGTCTTAAATCAACTACACATGGTTGGATAACAAGTAGACAAATTGAGGCAACTCGTCGTGTGCTTACTCGTTATGTCCGTCGTGGTGGTAAGATTTGGATTCGTATTTTTCCTGATAGACCTGTTACTAGAAAAGGTAGTGAAATGCCGATGGGTAAAGGTAAGGGTACTCCAGATCATTATGTAGCTACTGTGAAACCTGGTACAATTATGTTTGAAATGACAGGTATTCCAGAAGAACAAGCTCGTGAAGCAATGATCAGTGCTGCTCATAAGTTACCTATTAAAGCTATATTTGTTAATAAACAATAAAAGCAAAAATATTCGTTAATAATATGGACTATAAAGAATTGAACAACAAAAGTTTGAAAGCGTTAGAAGAACTTCTAGCCGAAAAGCAAGACTTATTAAGAAGTTTGCGTTTTCAAGCAAGTGAAAATCAATTGAAGAAAGTAACTTCAATTAGAATTGAAAAGAAAAATATTGCTCGTATTATGACAGCTATAAAAGTTTTGCAAAAACAAGATAATAATAAAACAGAATAATTAACTTTATGTCAGATATTAAAAAAATACAACATAGAAACTTTGAAGGTGAAGTAGTTAGCGTGAAAGAAAATAAAACTATTCATGTTTTGGTCAAAACTACAAAAATGCACCCAAAATATCGTAAACAATATGTTGTTAGTAGAAAATATGCTGTACACGATGAACATGCTAAAGCTAAGTTAGGTGATTTTGTAAATTTTGTAGAATGTCGTCCTATTAGTAAAACTAAAAAATGGACATTAGTTAGTATTCAAAAATAGAGTAAAATAAATTTGATAATAAATATATGATTCAACACAGAAGCATGTTACAAGTAGCAGATAATAGCGGAGCTAAGAAGCTCATGTGTATTCGCGTACTTGGTGGCTACAAAAAAAGATACGCTCGTATTGGTGACATCATTACTTGTTCTGTAAAAGAATCAATTCCTCGTGCTGGTGTAAAAAAAGGTGAAGTAGTACATGCTGTGATTGTCAGACAAAGAAAAGAAATGCGTAGAACAGATGGTACTTATATTCGTTTTGATGAAAATGCCGCTGTAATTATTGATAAGAAAAATAAAGAACCAAAAGGTACTCGTATCTTTGGGCCAGTAGCTAGAGAATTAAGAAATAAAGGTTATAAAAAGATTGTTTCTTTGGCTCCAGAAGTCCTATAAGGATTAAGAAATAAGAACTAAGCAATATGAAAATAAAAACAGGTGACAAAGTAAAAGTTTTGAGTGGCAAAGACCGTGGTAAAACCGGTAAAATCCTTCAAGTACTTACTAACAAAACGACCAATAGAGTTTTTGTTGTAGTTGAAGGTGCAAATTTGCTAAAAAAACATTTGCGTGCTGGTAAACAAGGTGAGAAAGGTCAAATTATTGAACTTCCTGCTCCTATGGATATTAGTAATGTCATGCTTATTGATGGTAACAGTAAAAAACCAACTCGTGTTGGCTACAAAATAGAAGGTGAAGAAAAAAAACGTGTAGCCAAAGTAAGTGGTGAGTTCATTGATTAATAATAACAATCCTATAAAATCTTTAGTCATAAAAAATTATGAAACCAGAATTGTACACAACTTATAAAGAAAAAGTAATTCCTGCCTTGAAAGAAGAATTGGGTCTTGCTAATATTATGCAAGTACCAAAGATTGAGAAGGTAGTTCTTAATGTTGGTTACGGTCGTCATGCTAAAGATAAATCTTTTATCGAAAGAGTAGAAAAGACTTTGACTCTTATCTCTGGTCAAAAAGTAGTTAGAAATAAAGCTAAAAAATCAATTTCAAATTTCAAAGTTAGAGAAGGTATGGAAATTGGTTCTTCAGTTACTCTACGTGGATATAAAATGTATGAATTTTTATATAAATTAATCAATCTTACTTTCCCTCGTGTTCGTGATTTTAGAGGAATTGATCCAAAGAGTTTTGATGGAAAAGGAAATTATACAATTGGTTTCAAAGAACAATTAGCTTTCCCAGAAATTTCAGGTGATGCTGCTGATAATATTCATGGTTTGCAAATTATTATTAATACTACTGCGGGAAATAATAAAGCAGGTCAATTATTGCTAGAAAAAGTTGGATTTCCTTTTAGAAAGAAAAATAATAAATAAATAGATTATGGCAACTAAAGCACAACAAGCAAAAACATTTGTACATAAACCAAAATATTCAACACGTATTGTTAATAGATGTTGGAAATGTGGTCGTAAGCATGGTTACATGCGTAAATTTGGTTTGTGTCGTATTTGTTTTAGAGAACTGGCTAACCAAGGTATGATTCCTGGTGTTAAGAAGTCAAGTTGGTAATTTATTTCAAATTAATTAATAATAAAAATAATAAATAATTATATATACTATGATGACCGATCCAATCGCAGATATGCTAACGAGAATTAGAAATGCTCAATTGGCTAAAAAGTCTTCTTTGGAGCTACCTTTTGCTAAGGTAAAATTTATGATCGGAAAAATTTTGTCAGAAAATGGTTATGTTGGTGTTGTTAGCAAAATTGATGGTCCAAAACCTGTAATGAGTATTGAATTAAAATATAATGGTAAATCCCCAGCAATTACTTCTATCAAACGTGAAAGTAAACCTGGTCACAGAGTATATCGTAAAGCAGAAGAATTACCAAGTATTTTGAATGGTTTTGGTATCGCTATTGTATCTACTTCACAAGGAATGATGACTGTAAAAGAAGCAAAAGAAAAAGGTATTGGTGGAGAAGTTGTTTGTTCTGTTTATTAATTTTAAAAAGATTATATTGTAATAAAAAGCTATGTCACGTATCGGAAAACAAATCATTAGTATTCCAGAGGGCGTTACTGTCAATATGACTGATGCTAGTATTGAAGTAAAAGGTCCAAAAGGAACACTAGTAAGACAATTGAATGATAAAGTGGAAGTAAAAATGGAAGATAATTCTTTGACTTTTGATGTAAAGAATAAAGAAGACAAAAAAGAACGCTCACTTTGGGGTACTTTTGCTGCACATTTGAAAAATATGATTGTAGGTGTGACAGAAGGTTTCAAAAAAGAACTTGAAGTAAATGGAGTAGGCTATAAAGTTGCTATGCAAGGTAAAGATATAAAACTTGAAGTAGGTTTTTCTCATCCTGTAGTCTTCAAAATGCCTGACTCTGTCAAAGCTAGTGTAGAAAAAAATGTTATTACTTTGGAATCATATGATAAAGAAATGCTAGGTAGTATTGCCGCTGAAATCAGATCAATTCGTAAACCAGAACCATATAAAGGAAAAGGTATCAAATATATGGAAGAAATTATTAGACGTAAAGCTGGTAAGACTGCTGCTAAAGGTGAATAATAGACACTGATTGCACTGATTTTGAAAGATTACACAGATAAAAAATTGTGTAATGTAAAAACTCAGTGTAATCTAAAATAATCAGTATAAATCTGTGTTAATAAATATATGAAAAATACAACATCACAACAAAAAAGATTACGCCGTCGCATGAGAAGTCGTGCTCGTATGAATGGTAGTGCTACTACTCCACGTATCAGCGTTTTTCGTAGTTTGCGTGGTATGTATGCTCAATTGATAGATGATGAAAATTCAAAAGTTTTAGCTAGTGTCAATAGTAAAGCTGATTTTGATAAAGCAGTTGAAGTTGGAGACAGAAAAGGAAAAGTTGAGGTATCATTCGTATTGGGTAAAAAATTGGCAGCAAAAGCTAAAGAATTGAATATCACATCTGCTGTTTTTGACAGAAGTGGTTACCAATATCATGGTAGAGTACAAGCTTTGGCCGATGGCGCTAGAGAAGGCGGTTTGCAATTTTAATTTTGCTATTAAACTATATATAAGAATATGTCAAAACCTCAAGGTAACAATAATAGAAGACAAAAACCAAGAAAAGAAAAACCAGAATTTGAGCAATCAATTGTGGATTTAGCACGTGTTACTCGTGTAACAAAGGGTGGTAAACATCTTAGTTTTCGTGCTCTAGTTTTGATTGGGGACAGAAAAGGTAGAGTAGGTTATGGTGTAGAAAAAGGTGCTGACGTACAAATTGCGGTAGATAAAGCTGTAAAACAAGCTCACAAGAACATAATTTTTGTTCCTTTTGATAAAAAAACTATACCACATCGTGTAGAAGCCAAATTCAAAGCTGGAAAAGTAATGATCAAACCGGCTCCACAAGGTTCTGGTATTATTGCTGGCAGTTCTATCCGTACTGTACTTGAACTTGCAGGTGTACCAAATGCTTCTGCTAAAATGCTTGGTAAATCAAACAATAAGATGTCAAATGTAAAAGCTACTTTTGTTGCTCTTAGTTCTTTCAAACCTGAAGCTATTGAAAAAGCTAGAAAATCTAGAGAAAGGGTAGAAAAAAATAAAGTTCAAAAAGTTGAAGTAAAAACAGAAACTAAAAAAGTAGAAAAAAAAGAATTCAAGAAAGTAAAAGCTCCTGTAAAAACAACAGTAAAAAAAGAAGAAAAATAAAATAATTTTAGAGTAATATAAAAATATGTCATTATCTCCATCTACACTTTCTTCAAAGAGAGTTAAGAAAAATACAAAAAGATTAGGACGTGGTAATGCCTCTGGAAAAGGTACTTATTCAGCACGTGGCATGAAAGGTCAAAGATCTCGTTCTGGTGGTAAAGGTGGTCTTATGAGACGTGCTTTCAAAGCTCAGCTTCAAAAAGTACCAAAACTTCGTGGTTTCAAATCTCCTGCTTTAAAACCTGAGACAGTTACTCTAGCAATGCTTGAAAAATTCGCAGTAGAAGGTACAGAAGTTACTCCATTCTTTTTAAAAGAACAAAAAGTAATTAGAAGTTTCAAAAAAGGAGCTAAGATTGTAGCTAGCGGTGAATTGAAAAAGAAACTTACTATAAAAAATTGTCTTGCTACTAAAAAAGCAGTGGAGGCAATAGAAAAAGCCGGTGGCAAAATTATTTTCTAAACTTACCTCTTGATATAAAGCTGAAAATGCTTTATATTTATTTAGGAGGAGTTTGTTATTTTAAATTAAACATTACTTTAGCCTAAAATTTATGTGGGAAAAACTTAGACGCATTTGGAAAATCAAAGACTTACGCAAAATAATTATTTTTGTTCTTTTTTTATTTGTTATATTTCGTTTGACAGCACATATTCCTATCCCTGGTGTCAATACTGAAAATTTATCTAGATTCTTGGAAGGTAATCAAATTCTTGGTTTATTGAATTTGTTTTCTGGTGGTACTATGGAAAATTTTTCTATAGTCATGCTTGGTATTGCTCCATATATCACATCTTCTATCATCTTCCAACTTCTTGGTATGGTCATTCCTAGTCTTGAGGAATTGACTAAAGAAGGAGAAAGTGGACAACAAAAGATAAACATGTATACTCGTCTTACTACTGTTCCTCTTGCTTTTTTACAATCTTTTGCCATGATTAGATTACTTTCAAGTTCACAATATGAAATACTTGGTACTCTAGATTTGTATCGTTATATCTCTATCATGATTATGATTACAGCTGGTACAATATTTCTTATGTGGATTGGTGAACTTATTTCAGAAAAAAATATTGGTAACGGTATTTCACTTATCATCTTCGCTGGTATCGTAGCTGCTTTACCTAGTGCTTTACAACAAGCTATCGTCAATTACGATCCTTCACAATTATATATGTACATGATGTTCTTGGCTATGGCAATTATAACTGTCGTCGCTGTGGTTATTATCAATGAAGGTCAGCGTGATATTCCTGTGAGTTATGCCAAGCAAATTCGAGGTAATCATGTTTTTGGTGGCAATACTAGTCATCTACCACTTCGTCTAAATATGGCAGGTGTTATCCCTATTATCTTTGCTATTTCTGTAGTACTATTTCCATCTATGATTGCTCAGTTTTTTGTCAATGGGACTGGCTTTATGGCTCGTGCTTCTCAAGCTGTTATTACACTTTTCAATAATCAATGGTTTTATGGAATTACTTACTTCTTGTTAGTATTTGGTTTTACCTATTTCTATACTGCTGTTATCTTCCAACCACAAAAGATGGCCGAAAATTTACAACGTCAAGGAGCTTTTATTCCAGGTATTAGACCAGGTCAAGAGACTGAAAAATATTTGCAAATAACTATGAGCAAACTTCTTTTCTCTGGTGCTTTGTTCTTGGGTCTTATTGCTGTATTACCTTTAGTTGTCAAAGCTTTCACAGGTTCTCAATCACTCGTGATTGGTGGTACTAGTCTGCTTATCGTCGTGAGTGTAGCGATTGATTCTGCTAAGCAAATAGAAGCTCAAATCAAGATGCATGAGTATGATAGAGTGTAAAGCATTGATTTAAACAGATTCAGACAGATAAAATACACTGAAAAATATATTATAAAACAATCCTATTATTGAGAGGGTTGTTTTTTCTTTGACTGTATATTTTCTTATAAGAAACTTGAAAAATGTCTTATTTTGTGCTATAATATACTATATAAAATAAATAAAAATATGGAATTGTCAAAGAATTTTAAGCCATTTTTTTGGGATACTGATTTGAAGAAAATCGATTTGGATAAAAATCGTGATTTTGTTGTATGTCGTCTTGCTGAAAAAGGAGGAATGAAAGAATTTCACTGGCTTCAAAAAAATTTTGATATAAAACAATTGAAAAATATTATAAGACGTAGTAAAAATGTTTCTCTCAAAACTAAGAATTTTTGGAAACTTATAAAATAATATGCACGAAGAAACTTTGGCAAAAAAAACAAAAGTTTTATTTGATAAACTAACCAAAGAAAAATGGTTAAAAAGTTTTTATTTGGCTGGTGGCACTGCACTTGCATTGCATTATGGACATCGTGAATCTGTTGATCTAGATTGGTTTACAATAAAAAATATTAGAACAAAAGATTTATTGTCAAAACTTTCTAAAATTGGTAAATTTGTAGTTTTGCAAGAAGAAGAAAATACTATTGAAGGAATACTCGATGGTGTAAAAGTAAGTTTTATGAGTTACCCTTATGTAATGCTACATGATTTTTCTATTTATAATAAAGTAAATTTGGCAAGCACACTAGATATTGCTCTTATGAAATTGACGGCTATATCTGGTCGTAATACCAAAAAAGATTTTATAGATTTGTATTATTTTTTACATAAAGAAAAAATAGATTTATCTAGCTTGTTACTCAAGATGAAGAAAAAATACAAAGGCTTAAATTATGAAGTAATTCATATTTTGAAGTCTTTGGTATATTTTGTAGAAGCTGAAAAAGAACCTATGCCAAAAATGCTTGAGGATATAGAATGGTCTAAAGTGAAGAAATTTTTTGAAAAAGAAGTTTTGATAGTATCGTCTGAAGTTTCTTGATAAACTTTTTTAAGTAAATAGAAGCTCAAGTGAAGATGCATGAGTATGATAGAGTGTAAAGCATTGATTTATACAGATTCAGACAGATAAAATACACTGAAAAATATATTATAAACAATCCTAGGAATAGGATTGTTTTTTTTGTTATAAAATTGATCTTGTGTAGAGTTCTTATTTTTGTTATAATATATAAAGTTTTAAAAATTTAATTTAATTTAATTTAATTTGTATGTTTAGAAAAAAGTTTTTGTATGTTTTTGTAGTTTTTACTTTGGTATTTGGTATAGTACCTTTTAACAATGTTGCTGACGCAGCTGACGGTACGTATGATTGGTCTATTCGTCTTGGTGGGTCGTTAGTATTTGGTGGTGGTGGAAGTCCTGACTATGGTGATACCGCTAGTGCTGTTGCCTATGCTCCAAATGGAGACATCGTCATTGTTGGAAGAGTAAAAGAAAATGCTGACTTGGATGGAGATGGAGATGCAACAGGTGCTACGAATGACAATAGAGAAGTTCCCTCCGGATCTCTCGGAGCAACAGATATTTATATTTCAGTGTTTGACTCAGGTAGAAATTTTAGATGGTCTAGAAGATTAGGGGGAAGCACCTCTTCAGATTATCCAACAGACGTAGCTGTTGATGCCAATGGACATATTGTGGTTGTAGGAGATATTTTTGGAGATGCTGATTTGGACGGTGATACCGATGCTACAGGTGCAACAGGGGAATCTGCGGTTGGATACGGCGGTCTAGATAGTTTTGTTTCCGTTTTTGATGCTGATGGTCTATTTCAGTGGTCAAAACGTTTAGGTAGTACAGGCGATGATTATTTTCATAGTGTGGCCATTGGCGCGAATCAAGATATCATTATTGGAGGTCAAATAGGTAGCTATGGACACCTTGTTGCATACAGTTCAGATGGACTGACAACAAGATTTACAAAGACAATTCAAAGTCATATTTATAGCGTAGCGACTGATGCAAGTGGCAATGTTGCTGCCGCAGGTGGGGTAAACAGTGGTGCTATAGATTTAGATGGTGATGGAAATACAACCGGTACAGGTGAAACCTCTGGGCCTGGTGCTAATGACGCGACTGTTTCAGTGTTTGATTCTACCGGGGCAATAAAATGGGTGAAGCGTTTAGGTGGAACGAGTACTGATGATGCATATGGAGTCACATTCGATTCGAGTGGAAATCTTACTATGACAGGTTTGGTCACAAGAGATGGAGATTTGAATATGGATAATGATACAAGTGATGATGGTGAGGCAGAGATTGTTTTTAGTGGTTCGTATGATATCTTTCTTTCTTCTTTTGATACTGCAGGTACGTATAGATGGTCAAAACGTATATTTTCTTCGTATTGGGATGGAGATCATGTGAATGATATCGCTACCGATGCGAGTGATAATGTCGTGGTCGTTGGCGAGATGTATGGTATTGCTGACTTGAATGGAGATGGAACAAGAGATGACGTAAATATTAATGGTGAATCGTTAACGGCGGTAAGTGATCATTATGATCCATATGTTTCTGTATTTGACTCTAGTGGAACGTATCAGTGGTCTATACGTTTGGGAAATTCAAGTCGAGATTACACCTATGGTGTAGCGATTAATTCTTCAACAGGAGCATTTATGTTAGCTGGTTCCGTGACTGGAGCTGCTGATTTGGATGGTGATGGTGATACCAGTGGAGCTACAGGAGAAAGTGCCACTAATTATGGAGCCTATGATGCATTCGTGACATCTTTTACAATGGCATATAACTCCGCCCCAACTCTCTCTCTAACCTCAGCCACCCCCGCCACCGACGGCACCGGAGAAGTAAGTATAGTCTCAACAGTAGACGATGCTGATGATAACGAACTAAGTATTACTTACTATTACTCACCAGACACCTGTAGTGAAAGTCTACCTTCTACTACATCAACCATAAGTGCAGTATCTTCAGCTAACGGCGTAGCCGTAACTTCCACAGGAAGTTACCAAGTAACAACAGTGACGACTACTCCAGGTGCTAATATCGTCACCTCAACTTGGGACACCCAAAGTCAAAGTGCTCTAGCTAGTGCAAATGGCACCTACTGTGTCTATGCTTACGCTTACGATGGTACTGTGACTTCAACAGTGGCTACTACTACAGTCACACTAGACAACGTCGCACCATTAGCTCCAAGTATAGATAGCTTCACAATGACAAGTACAACAATGCAAGCAGATTGGTCAGCAGTGACAGATACACATAGTGTTAACTATACTGTAAATAGTAATGCCGATGTTACAGTTAGTACTACATCAGCAACTTCTTTGGAATATACAGGTTTAACA
>PFPL01000060.1 GCA_002793035.1 Candidatus Magasanikbacteria bacterium CG_4_10_14_0_2_um_filter_33_14 | reverse complement strand
AGTGACTAAAAAGGTGATTTTCTAGGTTAATAAGTGCTGAAATGAGAAATTTCGAGCACCTAAGACAACAAGGAGGCTTTTTTCCCCAGGCCCTGTATTGGTTGGGTACCTCTTGCGGAAAGCAGTAAAATGCGTTACTCAATTGTAGCATCTCTAATTTCCTCTGTGGCGTAACACAATTTTACTGCTCTCCCTTTTTAATGTCTAAATCCGCAAGAGGTATTCCAACTTATTCATTAACTTACTCACTTAGTTCCGTACCTCGCCCTAATTGACATACAGTAATGGTTGTCAGTATAGTTGATTACTATATGAACAAGAATAAAATATACACTTTTGATTTTGATAGTACTTTTATTAAAGTTGAGGGATTTGATGAACTTGCTCGGATTGTAGTTAAAAATAATCCATCGGGTAAGATTCTAATCAATGAGATTTGTACTATTACTAAATTAGGAATGGACGGAAAGATATCTTACCCTGAATCTTTAAAACGGCGCTTCAGTCTACTTAAGCCAAATATACACCAGATAAATGAAGTAATTCAATTTTTAAAGACTCAAATCACAGAATCTTTTATTCGTAATAAAGCATTTTTTTGTACGAATAAGGATCAGATTTACATAGTTTCAGGTGGATTTAAGGAGTGGATTGTGCCAATTGTGATGGAATTTGGTATTACAAAAGATCATGTTTTAGCGAACACGTTTAAATTTGATGGTAACGGTTTAATAATAGGATTTGATGAAAATAATCTACTTGCGCAAAATAATGGGAAAGCAAAGGCAATAAGGGAATTGCATCTCGATGGTGAAATTAATGTCATCGGTGACAGTTTTACAGACTATGAAATAAAAAGATTGGGTATCGCACAGAACTTCTTCTTATTTACAGAAAATATAAGACGGAAGCATTTAGTCGATTTGGCTGATTACTGTGTAAATGATTTAGACGAATTCCTAGTCATCGAGAGAGAAATTGGATTTGTGAATTAGCAGTTAGCTTCTAATGAGAGTTAATCTGCAATGCAATCAAGATTGACTTGAATAAGTTGGGATACCTCTTGCTTAAAGCAGTAGAATGAATAAGTAGAATGGCTATGACGAGCGTCAAATGACTGTATTCTTATCGTACTCCCGAATCTTTTTTGATTGGTTCCTTCATCTCAAAAGTTTTCATCACCTGATCACATAGTGGAATATACGCTGTATCAATACTGCAGTAGGCACCAAAAGAATAGTTCTCCACGAATCCCTTATTATAAACACCGTAGGGTATTGCACAGGGTGAGGTCGTTTTGTTATACTCTCCATAACCCTGAGTACAACTATCTCCACTCTTAAGCGCAGAACTTGTTACATATGCAATTGCAAAGCCATACGGCCATGCAGCATCGAACATCTGTCTTGCATGCACTCTGTAAAGAGGTGCAAAATTTTCGGAGGCAACGATTTTTGCAGAGGTATATCCTTGTTGTTCCGTAGGAAGTATAGAATCGCCCTGGTCTGGTGCAGCAATCAACATGAAATTCTTGCTGCCTTTTTGTAGCACAATTGCAGAGTTATTTACACCGTGAAAAGCAATTGGTACTGCTTTTACATCACTTCGAATATCCAAAATAAAGGGTTGCAAGGTAATGTTGTCGCCAAAAACACTCAAATTGAAGGTCTTACGCGAAGTA
>PFPL01000041.1 GCA_002793035.1 Candidatus Magasanikbacteria bacterium CG_4_10_14_0_2_um_filter_33_14 | reverse complement strand
AGTTGAAATTATTTGATTTATAGCAAAATATGCTAAATAGCATAGACGCCCTGTGATGTCCCGCAGGACTCACAGGGTTAATTCACTAATTTAAAAAATTAATTTATGAAAATAGATTACAAAAAACTAACAATCTCAATTGTGGGTACACAGCTTGCTGGTGCTCTCGGTTCTGTTTTTAATTTTGCTTCTATTCCTACTTGGTATACGACTTTGAACAAACCAAGTTTCAATCCACCAAACTGGATTTTTGGACCTGTTTGGACAATTTTATTTTTGATGATGGGTATCGCTGTTTATTTAGTCTGGACCAAGAAAACCATGTTTCATCAAAAAAAGAAAAAACTAGCGTTACAAATATTTGTTTTACAACTTTTATTAAATATTTTGTGGAGTGCGATATTTTTTGGATTACTTAGTCCTGCTTGGGCTTTTGTAGAGATAATGTTGTTGTGGTTAGCAATATCAATGACCATTATTAAATTTCACAAATTTTCCAATTGGGCAGCTTATTTACTCGTACCATATTTAGCTTGGGTTTCTTTTGCTTCAATACTCAATTTTGCAATTTGGATGTTGAATTGGTAAGCTTTGACAAAAAACTCTTGGTTTGTTAGTATATTTTTACGTTTTTAAAGGGCCTTTTCCCGACTCGTCGGGAGGCTAGGCGTTTCAAGGGCCGTTAGCTCAGTTGGCTAGAGTGCTTCCATGGCATGGAAGAAGTCGCTGGTTCGAATCCAGTACGGTCCACAATAAAACTCTCTTTTTGGAGAGTTTTTTGTTTGTTGTTATTTGGTCATTGTTTTTTGACATGTTATAATAATCAAATAAACTAATAACCAAAACATATGCGACCACAAAATCTCAAAACAAAAATATTTCTCGATAGTGGTAACCCTGTCGAAACTAGGGAAGCTATCAAACTTCTTGGTTTTCTTGATGGACAGACTACCAATCCAAGTCTGATTGCTAAGAATCCAGAATTGCAAGCCAAGATTTCCGCGGGTGAAAAACTGAGTTCAGAAGATGTAAATACTTTTTATAAAGGTGTAGTAGAAGAAATTCAAGTTATGATTCCAGATGGATCAATATCAATAGAAGTTTATGCTGACAAAAATACACTAAGAGAAAAAATAATGGAACAAGCAAGAGAGATGAACACATGGATTCCAAATGCTCATATAAAATTGCCAATTACTGGAGCTGGATTATTGGCAGAGCATGATTTATCAAAAGAAGGTATAAAAGTAAATATGACATTGTGTTTTGCAGAAGAACAAGCTGCTGCTGTTTATAATATGAGTACAGGTACAAATAAAGGTGATGTATTTGTTTCACCATTTATTGGACGTCTAGATGACAAGCAAGAAAATGGTATGAGTTTGATAGAAAATATTCAAAAAATTTATAGCAAAGGTGATGGACACGTAGAATTACTGGCAGCTAGTATTCGTAGCTATGAACATTTTCTAGCTTGTTTGGCACTAGAAGTAGATATTATTACCGCACCTCTAAAAATCCTAGAAGAGTGGTGGAAAAGAGATAAAGAAATTCCAGATAGTAATTTTGTTTATGACAAAAAAGATTTGAAAGATATTGAATTCAAAGATATTGCACTGGATAAAAATTTTATTGATTATAATTTGCAACATGATTTGACAGATGCTGGACTTGAGAAGTTTGTGAGTGACTGGGATTCTCTGACGCAGAAGAAAGCGGACTTATAACGCGGATTTACGCAGAAATTTGAAACACTAGTTGGTGGCTAGTGTTTTTTATTTTTTAAACCATTAATTTTGAGCTAAAGATTGACAAAAAATCAACTATGATATATAATCATAGCCGTCCGTTAGTACTATTATATGCGGATGTCGTATAATGGTTTATTATCTCGGCCTTCCAAGCCGATGACGCCGGTTCGATTCCGGTCATCCGCTCTAAATGTGTTTAATCACATTAAAGAAATACTACAATATAGTCCTGATGGGGTATTGGGCGATATAATATATCGTGGGATAATTCCGGTCAATCGGGACGTTGGTAGTAATAACAAAATATCGTAGAATAGTCTTGACTTAGTTTTAGTTGTTAGGACTTCAAACGATCATCACATCGCGGGATAGCCCCGACTTAGGTCGGGACGTCGGGCGGTCATCACATCGCGGGATAGAGCAGTCAGGCAGCTCGTCGGGCTCATAACCCGAAGGTCGCCGGTTCAAATCCGGCTCCCGCAACAAAGGTATTTACATTTTTTGTAAATATGGTAAAATTGATTTCGCAAAAATAATGCGGTAGTAGTTCAGTTGGTAGAACGCTTCCTTGCCAAGGAAGAGGTCGCCGGTTCGAATCCGGTCTGCCGCTCATAAAAACAATCCTAAAAATCAGGATTGTTTTTTGTTTGAAATTAGATAAAATAAATATATACACAGGTCAGGGGTGTGCCTGTGGACTTTTTTCAAAAAGATGTGTATAATAGTTTTATTATCAGATATAGAAATATGTTTTGATAATATTGAAGTAGAAATACTTCGAACAAGGGTTATAATTTATTTTAGCCCGCACTGTATGGCCACAGAAACTCCTCTTTTTTCGGGGGGTTTTTGTTTTGCAAAAAAACAGCTTGCGGACAATTCTTTTGTTTGATAAACTAAGTAAAAGAATTAAATATTTAAACAAAATTATATGTCCGAAAATGATTATCAGCGTCCTTCTTGGGATGAGTATTTTCTTGGGATAATGGAGAAAGTTGGGACAAGGACAACTTGTGATAGAGCTCGAAAATACGGTGGTGGTTGTGTTATTGTCAAAGACAAACAAATTTTAGTAACTGGTTACGTTGGTTCTCCTCCGGGGATAGCTCATTGTGATGAAATTGGGCATGAATTTAAGAAAACTGTGCACGATGATGGTCATACTTCTGAACATTGTGTTCGGACAACACATTCAGAACAAAATGCTGTTTGCCAGGCAGCCAAAAGAGGTATAGCTCTTGATGGGGCAACTTTATATTGTTTTATGACACCTTGTTATACTTGTGCTAAGCTCGTGGTGACTGCAGGTGTGAAACGTATTGTTGTTTGTCAGGATTATCATGCAGGAGAGGACAGTAAAAGAATTTTTGCTGAGTCAGGAATTGAATTCGATATACTTAATAAAGAAATAGCAAAGTATGACAGACAATAAAAAAATAATCTTAGGTTTTGTTGGTGACCTAGCTTCTGGCAAAGGAACCCTCGCAAAATATTTACAAGAAAAATATAAGTGTAATACTTATAGATTCTCTACAATGCTTCGTGATGTACTTGATAGAATTTATGTAGAAAAAAGTCGTGAAAATTTACAACTTGTTTCCAAAGTTTTGCGTGAAAATTTTGGGCAAGATGTGATGAGTAATGTGATTGCCAAAGATGTTGCTGGGGACAAAAATGAACTTGTTGTAGTTGATGGTATTCGTAGACCAACTGATATTACTTATTTACAAAATCTGCCCGGCTTTCATCTTATTTATATTACTGCTGAAGCGAAAACTCGTTGGGAAAGAATGGTGAAGCGTCAAGAAAATCCAGATGAAAAAGACAAAACTTTTGAACAATTTTTGCTTGATGAACAAGCTGAAGCTGATAGATTAATAAAAGAGTTGGGAAGTAAAGCCGAAAAAACAATTAATAATGATGGAACAATTGAAGATTTATATAATAATATAGAAAATATTTTACAAAGTTATGGATATAAAAATTAAACGCATCGACAAAAGTTTGCCATTGCCAGAATATAAGACACAGGGCTCGATTGCTTTTGATATGTATTCTCGTGAAGAGATAAAAGTTCCTGCCAAGTCTCTGTCACTTTTGCCAAGTAATTTCATTATCAAAACTCCAGAAAGTCACGGACTTATTTTGTCAGCTAGATCTAGTCTTGCTAAGAAAAAAGGGCTCATGCTTGCCAATGGTGTGGGCACAATTGATAGAGATTATTGTGGTGAAAATGATGAGATATTATTATCAGTTTATAATTTTACAGATGAAGAAGTGCTGGTAGAAAAAGGGGAGCGTGTTGCCCAAGGAATGTTTATACGTATTGATAGTGGGAATTTTGTAGAAGTAGAAAAGATGGAAGAAAGTAATAGAGGTGGTTTTGGAAGTACCGGTTCGTTTTAGCATTGAGTTAAACAGATTTAAACTGATTACACATATATTTTTAATAAAAAAATTATGAAAGCATATCTAGACATTGTCAAAAAAATATTGGAGGAGGGAGAAAAAGTTTCTACACGTCAAGGAACCCCTGCTTATACAATGGCTGGGGCAATTTTTGAACACGACATGAAAACTGGTTTTCCTTTGCTAACTACAAAAAAAGTTCCTTTTAGATTAATTGCTACTGAATTAGAGTTTTTCATTAACGGTATAACTGATAAAAAATGGTTGCAAGATAGAAATAATCACATTTGGGATGAGTGGGCAAAACCACAAAAAGCTCCTTATGGTCATGATGAAGAAAGCAAAAAGAGAATGTTTGAAGAAAGAGATTTGGGACCAATTTATGGGTTTCAATGGAGACACTTCAATGCACCTTATTATAGTTACGATAGTGATTATACTGGACAGGGCATTGATCAATTAAAAAAAATTGTAGATACTTTGAAAACTAATCCTCGTGACCGTCGTATGATTGTGAATGCTTGGAATCCTTTACAATTTGGAGAAATGGGGCTACCTCCTTGTCATTATGCTTTTCAAGTTACCACTATAAATGATACTTTGAATCTTTTGTGGAATCAGAGGTCTGTAGACACTATGCTTGGATTACCTTTTAATATTGCCAGCTATGCATTATTACTTCATTTACTTGCCAAAGAAACTGGTTTCAAAGAAGGTAAACTTGTTGGTTTTTTGGCTGATGTTCATCTGTTTGAAAACCATGTAGAAGGTGCCAAAGAACAGCTTAGTCGTGATTCAGATAAATATCAATTACCAAAGTTAGAAACAGAAAATTTCACTTCCATTTTTGATTGGGAAGCCAAAGATACCAAAGTCATTGGTTATGAAAGTTTTGACAGAATTAAATTTGATATCGCTGTTTAATCTAAAAATATTATGCTCTCACTTATCGCCGCTATCTCAGAAAATAATTGTATTGGAAAAGACAATTCTTTGCCTTGGAATATTCCTGAAGACATGAAACATTTCAAAGATATTACCACTGGACATATTGTTCTCATGGGACGCAACACTTGGGAATCAATCCCAGAAAAATTTCGTCCATTGCCAAATAGGAAAAATATTGTGATTACTCGTGATATAAAATATATGGTGCCTGAAGGTGTAGAAGTATATTCATCCATTGATGAAGCACTGGAAAAATATAAAAATGAAAATGTTTTCATAATCGGTGGTGCTAGTATTTACAAACAGACTATTGACCAAGCTGACAAACTCTATATTACCGAAGTACATCAACAAGTAGATGGTGATGCATTTTTTCCAGAGATTGATAAAAATTTATTTAAGGAAATCGAGAGAAAAAAACACGAGGGTTTTGATTTTGTTTTATATATTAGAAGTCTGTAAAGTTCATAAAGTCAAAAGTCTATAAAGTCTTTTGAATAATTACAGATTATTTTATTTAGATAGGTCGACTTTAAGGACTTTATTAACTTTAGACTTTAGACTATTAAATATGAAAAAAGGACTTTTTATAATGATAGAAGGTACAGATGGTTCTGGTAAAACTTTGCAAACAGAAATGTTGTTAAAAAAACTGGAACAAGTAGGTAAGGTAGTTCAACAAATAAGTTTTCCTCAATATGGTGAACCAAGTGCCTCTCTCGTAGAAGATTATTTAAATGGTAAATTTGGTAGTGCCAAAGAAGTTGGACCTAGGAGAGCTTCCATCCTTTTTGCGGTAGATAGATTTGCCGCTGCCGGTAAAATTAGAAGTTGGATCGATACTGGTAAAATTGTGATTGCCAACCGTTATGTCGCTTCCAACATGGGGCATCAAGGAGGTAAAATATATAATGATGAAGAAAGAAAAAAATACTTTGAATGGAATTATGATTTGGAATATAATATCATGGGAATACCAAAACCAGATGTAAATGTTATTTTGCATGTTACGCCAGAAGTCTCACAAAAATTGGTGGATAAAAAAGAGTCTAGAGAATATTTACATGGTAAAAAACGGGATATTCATGAAGATGATTTGAATCATTTACGTGATGCTGAAAAGGCTTATTTGGAGATTGCTAGGCTTTATCCAGAATTTCAAGTCCTCGAATGTGTGGAAAATAACGAAATATTAGCTCCTGAAACAATTCATGATATGGTTTGGTCTGAAATTGCTAAACATTTTTAGATTGTTATTTAACTATTATTTTGATTTGTGCTATAATATGGGAAGAAATTAGAAAAAATTTAAAATAATTTTATGGTAACTTCTCTTCAGAGTTTTTTTGTAAAAGTTTTTAAAACTTATACAAGTAGTTTTTTAAAACTAGTTCCTTATTTAGTTTTGTTGTTTGTGTTTTTGACCTTTGTGTTTTTTGCACAATATTCGGTTGCTTTGTATTTGGTTTTGGTTCCAGGAACTTTTTTTAGATTATTTTTCAATATTATTGGAGCTGTCGTTTATACTTTTGTTACTTTTATGATGACAATGGCTATGATAAAAGTAATTGCCTCCAAGTATACTACCAATGTTTTCCCTAAAGTATTCAAAAATATCAAAGAAACATTTTTTATCACTTTGAAAAATTTTTTTACTTTGGCTTTGTTGATTTTGCCGGCCTTACTTACTTATATAGTTTACTTCATTGGTAAAATGGGTTATCTTTCTCCTTATGCTTTGATAAGTTTATTTTTATTAATTATTGTTGTTGGTATTTTATTTTTCTTTTGGTTTTCTTTTGTTATGGTTGTTTTGCCTTTAGAAAATTCTAAAGGTTTGGGATCTTTTGCCAAAAGTATTCAAATGGTAAAAGGTAGATTTGGATTAGTTTTTACTAGATTATTATTTTTATTTTTGTTTCTTTTTGTGACATTTTTCTTTTACAATGAAGTGGCGTTTATGATTACCCAAGGAACACTTTTTTATTTGTTGTTTATGTTTATTTTTGTTATTTTTGCAATACCTTTTTATCCTGTTGGTTTTACTGTATTATATTTGAGTCTTCAAAATGAAGATATGAAGAAAGAGGCTTTAGAAGAAAATCTTTTAGCATAGCTATTTGAACTTTATATCAAAAAAGACCCTCAAATACAGGGTCTTTTCTTTTGTCTAATCTCGTGTTACAATCATTATACTTAAATAAAAAATAAACATATGAAACAATACGTTCCAATTATTGGTATGGAAGTACATGTGGAGCTCAAGACTGACTCCAAAATGTTTTGTTCTTGCCCAAATAACCCTAATATTGATACACCAAATAAAAATATTTGCGAAGTTTGTCTAGCTCATCCTGGTACTTTACCAGTCCCAAACAAAAAGGCTATTGCCTGGACTGTCATGGTTGGAAAAGCTTTAAACTGTCATATTTTGGATTTTTCTAAATTTGACCGTAAGCATTATTTTTATCCAGATTTACCAAAAGGTTACCAGATTTCTCAGTATGAAGAACCGATTGCTGAGCATGGATTCATTGAGCTAGATTTTGCAGGTGAAAATCCTGTCCGAGATACTGCCAAAATTGGTATTACTCGCGCTCATCTAGAAGAAGATACAGCTAAGCTGAATCACGGAGAAGGTGGTAGTACTCTTGTAGATTTCAATCGTGCTGGTGTACCACTAGTCGAAATTGTGACTGACCCAGATTTCAAATCTGCCATCGAAGCCAAGACTTATTGTCAGGAATTACGCAATATTGTGCGTTATCTTGGTGTGAGTGATGCTGATATGGAAAAAGGTCAGATGCGTTGTGAAGCCAATATCTCTGTCCAAGAAGTTGGCAGTTTTGAAATAGTTGATGGTGTGGTAAAACCTTTGAACGGGACAAAATTAAATAACAAAGTAGAATTGAAAAATCTAAATTCTTTCAAAGCTGTCGAACGTGGTATTGATTTTGAAATAAAAAGACAAACAGCTATGATCGAAAAAGGTGAAGGTTGGGTACAGCAGACTCGTGGTTGGGATGACAACAAACAAGAAACAGTGATGCAAAGAACCAAGGAAAATGCCGCTGACTATCGTTATTTCCCAGATCCAGACATTCCACCATTTCATCCTTTGCAAGTTGCTGGCAATATTTCTTTGCCAGAATTACCTGCTCAAAAGAGATTGCGTTTTCGTGAAGAATATTTTCTTTCCTATTCTGATGCCAAAATTTTGACGGATGACAAAGAACTTGCCAACTTTACAGAAATGGTAATGAGTGAGCTTCGTGAATGGTTGGATACAATGCCAGAGTCAGAAAACAAAGCTGAGAATGTACCTCAAAAGATTAGTCGTCTAGCAGGTGCTTGGCTTACTAGCAAACTTCTAGGGATACTAAAAGAAAAAAATATGAGTATCACTGATGTGAAATTTTCTGCCGAGAATTTTGCTGAGCTGATTGCACTTATTTACAACAACAAAGTAAACGGTACCAATGCTTACAAGATTTTGCTTATTATGGTAGGACTAGAAGTAGACAAAGATCCTACGCATATTTTGGAAGAAAAAGGTTGGGGCCAAGTTTCTGATAGTGGACAGATTGAAAGTATCGTTGACGATGTAATAAAAAATTATCCAGATCAAGTCGCACAAGTAAAAGCAGGCAAAGATACTGTTATCAAGTTTTTGATTGGTATGGTGATGAAAGCGAGTGAAGGAAGTGCTGATCCAAAAATTGTGGAAGAGGTTTTGAGGAAGAAATTGGTTTAATTATCTATTATGTCACCACGAAAAAATTTTGCTTTTAGAGAGGAGGGCGGTCTATCAATTGAGGATTTAGAAAAAAACAGACAAGAGCTTAGTCCAGAAACTAAGCTTATTTTGAGTGATATAGAGTTTGATTTATTGAAGTCTTTGTTTGAAAAAATTACAGATCGTTCTGGTTTAAAAGGAGAAAACATTAATTTTTTAAGTATAGATTCTATAGATGGAGTACCAGAATCTCTTAGAAAAGAAATGGGTCCAGCGCAATATGACATTTTTAAAAATATTATATTTTTGAATGGTGCTGACATATCTAATGAAAATGTTCGATTAATGTACAGTAGACTTAGGAGCATTTTTGGAGAGGATACCCCCTTGGATTTTGAAGATTTAGAAAGTCAAGAAGATTTTGAAGATTTAGAAAGACTTTTTGTTTTACATGCTATCATTCATGAAGAAGTGCATGCTATATCTAACAATGTATTGAGTGTTTCTACAAAAGATGGAGGGCCCCCTGAAGGTGTGGTTACCTCTGGTTATTCATTTAGTGTATTAAAAATAAAAGATTCTAGAACAAGAGATAACTCTGGACAAAGTTTTATGGTTGAAAAATCTAAAATTTTTGAAGATTTTGATGAGGCTATAAATGAAGCTCTTGCTAGAAAACTTTTTTTAGATTATTTGCAGGAGGATACTAACTTTATAAAAAATAAAAAAATTATTAAACATTTTATAAAGTATCATCAATCACAACTTTATAATGATCAAGTGGCAAAGCTTGATACTATGATTAAAGATATTTCAGAACAAGAAAACATGAATAGAAATTCTGTTTGGAATGCTCTTGTGCGTAGTAAATTAGAAGGTATAGGTAAAGATCAAAAATTGGATGCTGCAGATTTTATTAAAAAGTATCTTCATCATTTTGAAAGGTAAGTAATCCACAGCTTTCTCAAAAACATCCAATCTCAGTCAAAAAATAATCCCTTGCCAGTCTAAAAATTACATGCTACAATAAATTAGCTATGAGACTATTTTTCCAAAAATTAAAAGGAGAAAGAATAACCCTTATTTGACATACAAGCCACCATATCCGGTGGTTTTTTTTGACATTGATTACACAGATTTAAAAAAGATTGCACTGAAAATAATTTAACTATTTAATTAAAATTTAAAAACCATTGAATGCATAAATTATATTGATTTTTCTTGGTGCTTATAAAAAAGTATCAGTGTAATTTTCAATAATCTATGTAATCAGTGTTAAATATAAACCTATGCATATACCATTAGCCCTTACTTACGATGATGTTTTGATTGTTCCTCGTCGTTCTAGTTTTTCATCTCGTGATGAAGCAACAACCAAGACTAGGCTTTCTCGTCATATCAATCTAAATGTTCCGATAGTTTCTGCCAATATGGACTCAGTGACTGGATCTGATATGGCAATTGCTATGGCACGTTTGGGAGGTATTGGAATTTTGCATCGTTTCAATAGCATTGAAGAAAATGTGGAAGAGGTAAAAAGAGTGAAACGTGCTCAGAATCTGATTGTTAGTGATCCTTATACTGTTGACCCAACAAGTACTGTATCACAAGCCAAAGAATTCGCATCTGAAACTGGCGTATCAGGATTGTTGGTGGCAAATGGAGACAACAAATTGCGTGGTGTACTTTCTCGTCGTGATTTTCTTTTCGCTACTGACATGAATCAAAGAGTTGAAGAAATAATGACACCAAGAGAAAAACTAATAGTTGGTAATGCTTACACAACTTTTGAAGAAGCTAAGAAAATTTTTGCTGAATTCAAAGTTGAAAAGTTGCCATTGGTAGATGATGAAAATCATATTGTAGGACTTATTACTAGTGATGATATCAAACATATTATAAATTATCCTTTGTCCAATCGTGATAGTGAGGGACGTCTCATTGTTGGTGCTTGTGTGGGAGTTCATGGAGATTATTTGGAAAGAGCTCAAGAACTTGTCAAAGCTGGAGTAGATGTATTAGTTATAGACATCGCACACGGTCACTCAGATCTTATGTTCAATGCTGTCGCCAAACTTCGTGAAGTGGTACCAGAAGTAGATTTAATTGCTGGTAACATTGCTACAGCTCGAGCGGCAGAGGAGCTTTGTGAAGCAGGAGTAGATGCTGTCAAAGTAGGTGTTGGTCCAGGATCTATTTGTATTACACGTATTGTGACAGGTTGTGGGATGCCTCAGCTTACTGCTGTGATGGAAGCTGCCAATGTCGCTAAGAGATATGGTGTGCCCGTTATTGCTGATGGTGGAATCAAAAAATCTGGGGACATGGTCAAAGCTCTTGGTGCTGGAGCAGATAGTATTATGCTTGGTAGTATGCTCGCTGGTACCGAAGAAAGTCCAGGAGTAATTATGAACAAGGGAGACAAAAAATTCAAAATTTCTCGTGGTAGTGCTAGCTTCACTCAAGCCAATGATAGAAGAAAAATAAATCAAGAAAAAAAGAAAAACATGAGTGAGGTAGTGCCAGAAGGTGTAGAATCAATCGTTCCATTCAAAGGTGATGTGGGAAGTATTATTCATCAGATGGTTGGAGGTCTAAAATCTGGTATGAGTTATACTAATTCACACACTATTGCTGAATTACAAAAAAATGTTGAGTTTGTGAGAATAAGTGGAGCAGGATTACAGGAAAGTGGTGTACATGATGTGACTGCGATTACATAATAGCTTATGATTTGCTATAATATTGATATTAATTTTAATTTAAAAATATGAGTTCTTCAGAAGAATATGCCAGAAGGAGATTTGCCATGGAGGCACTTCCTAGTAAAGATACTGAAAAAGAGGAAAAAATTGAAGAAGAAGATCCTTCTTTTAATCGTGCAATAGAACAATCAAAGGAATACATGCATTTTAGATATGGAGAATTGAGTTCGGAAAATAAAATGAGTAAATATTTGCAAGATTTAGTTGCTAAATTGCCGGAGCAAAAAGGTTTTCCTATTAAAGATATTTGTGTTTTGACACATATGCCTGACAAAAATGCTATGTGTTTTCCAGACGGTACTATTATGATTTCTTCTGGGCTTTTGAAGTATTTAGAAACTGAAGAAGAGCTATTGGGCATATTAGCACATGAATATGTACACGCTTATCGAGAACACATTAAGAGTAAAAAAGATGGAAAGTTTGAAGGTTCTTTAACAGACTTTGCAAAGAGTGCTTTGAAAAAAGTGGGTTCTGGTAGAGCAAAAGAACTACAAGCTGATTTAGAGGGTGTTTACAAAGTATTAGATAGTATAGGAGTTTCTCCGTTAGGTTTAAAAAGTGTTATGACGAGATTGGCTAGAGATCAGAGAGGAGATAGAATAGGTGCAGAACATGGAGGAAGTATGGATAGAGCTTTAAATATTAATACAGCCACGTATTTGGTAGATTTTCAATCACTTGCTGATTTGAATGACCCTGTAACTCTTGATAAAGAAGCTTTGTCTGATATGGAGAGGGAAATGAGTGAAGGAAACGTAGACTTGGCGTTAAAACCAGCTTATATTCTTAAAGAAGATGAATTGCAAGCAAGACATAAAAGAAAACTTGATGCGGTAGAAAATATAACATTGAATCAGATTCAATTTGCCATTGATACTTTGTTTTCTCATATAAAATGTGATAAAAAATCAAAATTAGATGTCGAATTGTTAAAGAAATTATTAGAAAAGTTTGTTTCATTATTGGGTAGAGAAGACTTAGAAAGTATGGATGTCCTAAAGGCAAAAGATTATTCACAAAGAGAATTATTATTATTGAATTTATTTTGTGGTGTCAACGTTTTTTCTTCAGAGCTTAGTATAGGGAAAGGACTTGGTATGGTTTATTCTGTAGATATACAAGAAAAAAAAGCATTCTTAAACAAATTTGGTATTGATTTGTTTTTAGAAATGAAAACAAAAGAAGACTTTGTTGATTTAAAAAAAAGTTTAGAAAATATTTTGGAAGTAGGAACACCTTTTGAATATGTTTTAAGTCAGGGTAGTATTTATGGATTTTGGAGTGACATTTGTCGACAGGCTGTGAAAGGAAAATTATTTGAAGATGATATAAAAAAAGGAGACACCTCAAGTTTGGATTCTTTTATTGAGGAATGGGTGGTTTCTCTAGGTAAGGTTGCTGATAAATTTGGTAATAGCAAGACTTTATCGTTGGGGAGACTAAAGATATTGGCTTATGATCTTTGGTACGGGTCTTTTGAAGATGAAAAGTCCAAGAATTTATTAAGAAAAACAAAGACAGAAAATACAGAGAGAGAGGACGAAAGTTTTCTTGCTGAAAAAACGGAAAGCAATTTTAGTAGTTTTGAAATAGAGGTTGGTGACAGATTGTATGATTTAAATAAAAAATACAAACTGAGTGATTTGTATCAAGAAATTTGGGATAACTGCTCAGAGGCTACTTTTGCAGAATATGCAAAGACTGTAGATAACATTAGAGATTATTTTTTCTTTAAAATGAAGAATGATAAGGAGTTTGCTGCTAGAATACAAACTATAAAGAACGTAGACGCAGATAGGTTTGCCTATTCTGCTAATTTAGAATTAGCGCGAATGGCTTACATGGATTACTTGCAGGTAGAAATCACATTATTTGGAGCAAAAAAAATGTTTACAGAAGATGAGTATTTGTTAATTGAGAAATTAATGGCTCATAGGAATGGTGTTGGTCTTCATCAGATTTTAAATTCTTTTAATGCAAAAAGAAGTTTGGACACTTATAGAAAAAATAAGGATAAGATGTCTTATAATGAAGATTCTGATAGATTGGAAGAGTCTGAAACTGAACATATAATAGGTTTATCGATGATTGATTATAAGGAAAGACTAAAAGAGATGGATAAGACGATAAGAGATTGGTTTGATATTGATAAGCTTTTTGTTGGTGGGGTGACTGAAGAAAAAATAGTGTTAGCTTATAAATATTTTGTATCCAAAGAAAATCCTCATGGTATTAGCAGACTTACTTCTGAGGGACATCTTACTCATTTTTTTGTAAGGTTACTTGATGGATATTTTCATGAAAAAGATATATCTAAAATTTTTGCTAATTTGGAAAATTTGAAGAATGAGTGTGGTGAACTATTTGTTCTGTTAAAACAAAATATAAATATTTGTCCAAACCTGGCTATTGCTGTAAGAAAAGTTATCGAATCTGAGGGTCTTAGTAGCTTATCTTTAAAAGATGCTCTTAAAGTTTCAAATTTAGTTTTTGACCAAAGTTTAGTATCTGCTGTTCAAAAAAGTCTTGAGTATAAATGGGAACAAGTAAGTTTTTCAGAAAAGTTTGAATTGTGTTTTTCAAATACAGAGAGTGGTATCTCAGTTTCTTTTGATTTCTTGAAAAAATTTCTAGAAGAAGATGTTCAGACAAAAGAAGAATATGAACAGGTAATGGTAGTGTTAGAAGATAAAATGACACAAGAAGTAGAAGAAGGATCTGTTAAGCTTGGTGCAATTGCCCTTTTAGAGACAACAACTTTACAGTTTAGAGATAGTCTTGCTTTTTTGAGGTCATTACTATCGGCAAGGTTTTCAGATGAAGAATTGTCCAAAAATATTTATGATTTTTTTCAACCTTCACTTGGTGATGGTGAAAAAAATATCTACGATGTTGTTGGTGTAATAGAAAAAGCCAAAGCTTTGAGAAGAGCTATTTATAATTCTGGTAATCTTTCAAGAACAGCTTTGCTCAGAAAAATATTGGTAGGTCGTGGTGGTCTTATATTGAAACTTTCTGGACGAAAAAAATTGATGGGCATGTTACAAGAAGATTTCTTAGAGAAACCAGAAGGTAAAGAGGGATCTGCTTGGGAAAAGCAAGTTTCTGAAGTCATAGGTCAGATAAGTGATGCTATTGCCAAATATAGTGATTGGGAATATACCTATATGTCTTTACAAGCTATATTATCTGATTATATTGGACTACCACCTAAAGAAAGTACAAAATTGGAGGATATATATGATGTTGACGAGGATCTTAAAAGTGCAGAACAGTCAAAGGATAATAGTGACCATCTGGGAATAGAACTACACTTTGAAGAGCCTGCGGAGTTTGATAAGAGAATTAAAACTTTATCTTTGAGCAGCTCCCAAAGAAAAGAATATTGGAGGTATTCAGAGTATATAATAAATGAGGAAATGTCAAAGATCAGAGAGTCTTTATTGAAACAAGGAATTTTTGTAAATACAGTTGAACAAAAACGTGTAGCTCCTTTTCAAATGGTAAAAGATCTTGGTTCTCGTATGGGAGCCTTGGGTGTTAGATTTTTGCAACAACTTCCTCTTATTACAGAAGTTCCAAAAGAAAAATTGGTTGAATTTTCAGAAATTTTTGATAGAGTGGAGGGTCAAACAAAAATAGCGGCAATTAAATTATTAGAAAGAGAATGGCCAGATATGTGGGAATCAGTAGAAAAAGTTGAGAATAGAATTGGAGGGGGTTCCATTGTCTCTGTTTTTGAAGTTGCTATGAAAGATGGTTCAAAGAGGGTCTTAAAAGTAAGAAATCCAAATTTGAATTATCATTTATCAGAAATGCATTCATACATTTCATCAATTATAAAATTACTTCTACCAAAAAATAGAGAAAAATATACAGCGGCTCAATTACTTTTGGATGATATAAAAAAGTGGATAGAGGCAGACATGTGGTTCGTAGATTTTTTAGAAAAAGATAAAAAGTTCAAAGAAACTTATGATGGACAATCTTTTGGTTCTGCTTATGAAGTGTATGTTCCAGCTTCTTACGGACCAGAAAATAAATATTTTGTAATGGAAGAAAAAGCAAGTGGTACAAACTTAACAGAATGGGAAAAACTTAAAGAAGAAGGACATGATATGAAAGACGTTGTTGCGATTTTCATTAGATTTTATTTGACACAAATGCAAAATGGGCAGATGCATTCAGATGTACATCCTGGAAATTTTTCAATTACTTCAGATAAAAAATTAGTCGTGTATGACAGAAATTTTTATTTGGATATTAGTAATGAAGAGAAAATTTTGTTTATGTCACTTATTTCCAAAGGCGCGGGTTTGGAACAGAGATCTGAAAAATTTTTGCAATACCTTACAGATGGTCATGACGTATCAATTAAAAATTTACAAAAAGTTAAGAAAAATGTCGAGAGTTTTGTAAAGGCATTAGAGTCTCAAGATTCACTTACAGCCCAAAGAGAGTTGGTTGCGATTAAGAGCTCTGGTATTCAGGTTCCTCTAAATTTTACTTTACTTTTGAAAAATATAAGTGTATTACAAGGGATGGCTTATAAAGCCGGATTTAAAGGATTGTTTGAAGCACTACAGTATAAATCTTAATTTATTTACTAATTAATTTATTAGTTTATGAACAAACAAATCACCGTAATAGTAGGAGCACAATGGGGGGATGAGGGGAAAGGAAAATTAACAGATTTTTTGGCACAGAATATGGATTATGTGGTACGTTTTCATGGTGGCAACAATGCTGGTCATACTGTCGTAGTTGGTGACAAAGTTTACAAACTTCATTTACTTCCTTCTGGTGTAGTTTCTCCACACGTTACCTCTATCATTGGTAATGGTGTAGTTGTAGACCCAAAAGTTTTGCTTGAAGAATTAAATAATTTTATTGTGGACAATCCAAAACCAAAGTTGCTTGTTAGTCAGCGTGCTCATGTCATCATGCCATATCACATTGCTATGGACGAAGCACTTTCTGGTCATCAAGGAAGTCTGGGTGCTGGCAGTACCAAGCGTGGTATCGCCCCAGTTTACGCAGACAAAGCTTATCGTCATGGAATTCGCATTGGAGATTTGTTGGAACCAGAAATTTTAAAAGAAAAATTGGACAAAGCTTACAAGTTCAATGTTGATATGTTGCAAAAAGTTTTTGATTTTGAATTTTCAACTCCAAAAGAAGATATTTATGCAGAATATTTGGAATATGGCAAAAAATTAAAAGAATATATTTACGACACAGAATTAGAATTGGCAATGGCTTACAAATTTGGACAAAATATTTTGTTTGAAGGTGCTCAAGGCATGTCACTGGACCCAGATCATGGTATGTATCCTCACACTACTAGTTCCAACAATGTCGCGGGCTATTGTGAAGTTGGTGCTGGTGTAGGACTAAATTGTGAAAAAAGAATTCTGGGTATTGTCAAAGCTTATGTTAGTCGGGTGGGAAACAGTCCTTTTACCACAGAATTATTGGACGAAACTGGAGATTTCATTCGTGAAAAAGGTTTTGAATATGGTACCACAACAGGTCGTCCTCGTCGTATTGGTTGGCTAGATTTGGTACAAGTCAGACAGACTGTACGTACTAGTGGGCTGACAGAAATGGCGGTAACTAAGCTCGATGTTTTGGCTGGAATGGAAGAAATAAAAGTCTGTGTAGCTTATAGTATCGATGGTAAGATGGTGACTGAGATGCCTGCAAGTCTAGAAGCCATGCGCAAAGCCAAACCTGTTTATACTAGTTTTCCTGGTTGGGAAGATTTTAGCCCAGAAGAAAAAGAGAGAATAAAAAAAGAAGGTTTCAAAAGTTTGCCAGAAACTATGCAAAAATATTTGAAATTTCTAGAAGAACAGGCAGGTTGCAAAGTTTCTATTGCGTCTTTTGGACCAGACAGAAGTGAGACTATTTTCGCGTAGTCAAAAGTTTTGAAATTATGAATTTAGAAAATATTTCACCAATTGATGGTCGTTATCAAAAAGATACAGAAGAACTCAGTAAATTTTTTTCTGAGAGTTCTTTGATTCGTTATCGTGTAATGATAGAGATTGAGTACTTACTAGCTTTGGGTAAAGAAAAAAACTTTGTACAAATAAAAAATTTTTCCAAAGAAGAAAAGAAAAATTTGCGGAATATTTATCAGAGTTTCAATCTTGAAGATGCTGAACAAATAAAAACTATTGAAGAAGTAACTAAGCATGATGTCAAAGCTATTGAATATTTTTTACAAACCAAATTTGTAGAATTAGGTTTTGAAGAATATATTCCTTTCATTCATTTTGCTTTGACTTCAGAAGATATCAATAATATGGCTTATATTCTTAGTTTCAAACATGCTTTGCAAAAAATATATCTTCCTCAAATAAAAAAAGTCATTGAAATTTTATCATTTCAATCAAACAAATACAAAAGTTTGGCGATACTGTCTATGACTCATGGTCAACCAGCAACGCCAACAACCTTGGGTAAAGAATTCGTGGTCTATGTAGAGAGATTGGAAAGACAAATAAAGAAAATAGAATCACACACTTTTGCTGGTAAACTAAATGGGGCTGTTGGTAATTTTGCGGCTCATCACTTTGCTTGTTCATCAGTAGATTGGAAAAATTTTAGTACAGAGTTTATTAGTTTTTTTGGCTTAGAGCCTTTATTACTTTCTACCCAAGTAAACAGTTATGATTCTTTGGTAGAAAGTTTTATGATAGTCAGTCATATCAATATTATTTTGTCAGACTTGAGCAAGGATATGTGGCTCTATATCAGCCGTGGAATCTTTTCTCAAGTTGTACAAGAAAATGAAGTTGGGTCAAGTACTATGCCTCACAAAGTAAATCCTATAAATTTTGAAAATGCCGAAGGGAATGTCAGTATCTCCAATGCTATTTTCAATTCTCTTATTGATAAATTACCACAGTCGCGAATGCAAAGGGATCTGAGTGGTAGTACAGTTATTCGAAATCAAGGAGGGGCTCTCGCCCATGCTTTGCTTGTATCCAAAAATATTGTGAAAGGTTTGAACAAAGTAGTACCCAATATTGAAAAAATAAAAAAGGAATTAGATGAAAATTTTGAAGTAGTAACAGAAGCTTTGCAAACAATTTTACGAAAAAATGGTAATAGTGATGCTTATGAAAAAATAAAAAGTCTTAGTCGTGGTAAGCGTCTGACGAGGGAGGTTTTTTTGGAGTTTGTAGAGACTTTGGATTTGCCTGTAGAAGACCGAGTGAAATTGCAGATGTTGGTACCAGAATTTTATACAGGTATCCACTTTTAACATTTTTCGATTCATGTTATAATGATAAAAATAAATTATGAAATACAAAAAAAGAAAAATATTGTTACCAAAAAATACTTGCTTGCAAGTAGAGACTGAATTTTCTTTTTTCCAATTTATTATCAACACCGCCGTTACTATCAAGTAACGGTTTTTTATTTTTAACGTATATTTTATGGCAAGTTTAGCAGGTAGAAGTATAGTTTCTATAAAAGATTTGAGTAAGGAGGAAATTTTGTCTGTCTTGGGCAAAGCTGACAGACTAAAAATTAATCCAGAACCAAGATTGTTGGAAGGAATGGTTTTGGGAAGTTGTTTTTTTGAACCTTCCACGCGTACGAGATTATCCTTTGAGACAGCGATGTCCAAACTAGGTGGTAAAGTCGTGGGTTTTGCTGATGGTGCTGTGACTTCTGCCAAAAAAGGTGAGACGATGTGGGACAGTATGCGGATTATTGGACAATATGTAGATGTCATTGCTATGCGTCATCCGTTGGAGGGTGCAGCTCGTCGTGCTTCGGAAGCTACCAATAAGCCGGTACTAAATGGTGGTGACGGAGCCAATCAACATCCGACACAGACTTTGCTTGATTTGTTTACTATTCGTGAATGCCAAGGACGAATTGATGGATTGGATATTGCTCTAGTAGGTGATCTGAAATATGGTCGCACGACACATTCGCTAGCCCAAGCTCTCACACATTTCAATGTGCGTTTACATTTTGTAGCACCAGACAGTCTCCAAATGCCAGATTATATTTGTGAAGAATTGAAAAATGCGGGAGTAGAATTTCATATCTATGACAAAATGGAAGATGTGATAAATGAAGTAGATATTTTTTATCTCACGAGAATTCAAGGTGAGAGATTTCCTGATCAAATGGAATATGAAAGAATAAAAAATGTTTTTAGATTGAAAAAAGAAATGTTGTCTGACGTTCGAAACAATTTGAAAATCATGCATCCACTTCCTAGAGTAAATGAACTAGATGAAAAAATAGATGATACATCTCACGCTTATTATTTTGAAGAAGCACAAAATGGTTTGTTTGTAAGACAAGCCCTTATTGCGAGCGTTTTAGGTAAAATTTAATAATGCTGATATACAGACCAGCCTACCGGCAGGCATGTAATACGGATTTACGGATTAAACCTATATTTTAAATACGAATAATCCAATAAACAAATAATCTAATAAACTAAATTGTATGGAACAAAAAACTTTATCAGTCTCAGCTATCAAAGATGGTACGGTCATAGACCATATCTCAGCTGGGCATGCTCTCAAGATTGTGAGACTACTTGATTTGGCTAGTCACAAACAAGTCGTTACTATCGGACTCAATTTACCTAGTGGTAGTCTGGGTGTCAAAGATATTATAAAGGTAGCAGGTAAGGAATTGTCAGAAGAAGAAGCTGACAGAGTGGCGATGTTCGCCCCACAAGGAACGGTGAATATTATCAAAGATTTTCAAGTAGTAAAAAAATTCAATACTAGATTACCTTCTTTGATTACGCATATTATAGTTTGTCCAAACCCGAAGTGTATTACCAATCATGAGGCTATCGAGACCAAATTCAAGACAATAGGAAACAATGGTCAGTTGAAATTGCAGTGTCATTATTGTGAAAAAATATTTTTGCAGAGTGATATCTTGGAATACAAAAATAATTAATTAAAATACAAAAAACTATGCGTCATCTTATATCTCTAAAAGAACAAAGTAAAGAAGATATTTTGGAAATGCTCCGAATTGCAAAAGAACTAAAACAAAAAAGAAATAGTGGGGAAATTACCAATTATCTTCCTAACAAAACTTTGATAATGTTCTTTGAAAAAAGTTCTACGCGTACTAGATTGTCTTTTGAAGCAGCAATGACTGAGCTAGGTGGTCATGCGATTTTTCTTGACAAACGTACTTCACAATTTTCTCTCACAGATTTCAAAGATGAAATACAAGCTGTCATGCGTTTTGGAGCTGTGCTAATGTACCGAGCTTTGAAAGTTTCAGATGTAGAAACTGCTGCCAATCTAAATAAAATTTCGGTGATAGATGCATGTTCCGAAAAATATCATCCAGCACAAGCGCTTAGTGATTTACTAACAATGGTCGAGCACTCTGGCGGAATAGAAAATATTAAAAAAGTTGTTTGGTTAGGAATTGAAAACAATGTGTCAAACACGCTAATGCTCATGTGTGCCAAGTTGGGCATAAAAATTTACATCGTCGCTCCAGAAGTTGACGCAGATAGTGTGGACGAAGAATTGAACCGACAAGCAGAAGAAACTGGCAATGTAGTTCGCACTTTGGATTTGGCAGAAGCTTTGCGTGATGCTGATTATGTTCATACAGATACTTGGATGAATATGGAATTTTTTGATGCGGGACATGTTCGACCAGAAATGCAAGCAGAATTCGATAAACGCAAAGAACAATTCATGCCATATCAGCTAAATGCCAAGCTGATAGATACTTATGCACCAGAGGCGAAGATAATGCATTGTATGCCATGTCATATTGGTTATGAAATCTCACGTGATGCAGTGGACCATCCGAATTCTATAATTTTTGACCAAGCCGAAAATCGTCTGCATATGCAAAAGGCGATATTGCTTTGGCTTTTGGGTGTCAAATTTTAAAAATATTTTAAAATATAAAAAAACACAACTCTGTACAAGTTGTGTTTTTTTAGATAAATACTTTTGATAGATAATTTTTTTGTTAGAAGTTTGGTTGTAAGGGTTGTTGTAAAAAGCTTTTTATTTTTTTTATTTTTTGTGATTTATCAATGTTATTGTCAGAAATTGTTTGTGATATTTTTTCTATGAGTTTTGTTCTGAGGAGAATTGCTTCTTTGAACTTTTCTAGCATAAATTTTTTGTTAGTTTCTTCCTGTGCTTTTATACCAGACAATTCTCTTTGTTTTTTTTCTAACAGTTTGTTTGTTTCATCTATTTTTTTTGTTAATTCTTCATCGCTCATATTCGGATCCAATTCAATTTTTGTTATTTCAATTTTAGGAACTTCAATGGTTTCATTTGTATTAATATTATTTTTTTTAAATTCGGTAATCAGATTATCAATTGTTTCCAAACGATTGTCTTTTTTTATAAAAAATCCCTTAGGTTTTTGGTCCAAAGTTTCTCTTATATCTGTCATTAGTTTTTGTCCAGTTTGGTTTAGTTCATTAAATTTTTTATAGTTTTCTTCTACTGAAGCATTTTCTATTTTTTGTGTTTCTATTTGAGCTTCTAGTTTTCGGAGTTCCCCTATTTGCGTAGATAATTTTTCACGAGGACTTTTTTCTTTTGGAGTTTCTGTTTCTTGATAAGTAGGAGGGTGATTTCTGAAATATTCTTCGTTACGTTCAAATTCTACCCCATACAAAATATAATAATATTCTTCTATATCAAATTCTAGATCCCAGTCAGTATATTGTGCAGCTACATCGGAGCGTTTTTCTGGACCTTTTTCAATCAGGGACTCTAAATCAGGTCTTATAGCTGAGATGTCTGCAAGTGCTGATGTGTCGCCGTCATTTAATCTAGCCAAAAAAGTATTTGCTCTCTCTATCACATGGCTTTCTGGCTCTCTCTCCTCAAGACGTTTTTTTATTTCACCTGCCATATACAAACATTCTTGTTTTTCACGTTCTCCTTTTTTATCTATATCCATATTTTTTTATTTAATAATTTTTTATTCAATAGTTATTTTTTCTCCCAAAAATTTTGGCTGTTTGTGAAAAGCCAAGTCTAACATCATTTTTACTCGAGCCAATTTTTCTCTGATTTGTACGCCAAGACTATAGTAGGTGCTGACATCTTTGGCATTGTAACCAATGGCTTCTATACTTTTTTTGTTTGCGATATATATGGCGCGTTCATTGTGGAATTTTTGTGAGATGACTGTGATACTTTCTTGTCCAAATATTTCTTTACTACGTACCACAGAATCAAGTGTACGAAATCCGGCATAGTCGAGATAAATACTTGAGCTGGTGACACCGTCGGCTATAAGATCATTTTTTATAGAAGTTGGTTCGTCGTAGTGAATAGTTCCATTGTCACCACTGACTAAGATGAAATCTATTTTGTGAGCATTTAGTAATTCTTCGGCAGCATTTATTCTATATCTATAATAAGCATTTTCTCGGCCATCACGTAAGTATTTACTTGTGCCGAGCAACAGTCCGACTTTGTTGTAGGGAATATTTTCCAGAGAGTCATAAATTTTTTTACTAGCAGTTTTTGTTACGATGCTATCGGTAACAATAATCCAAATAGAAGTGATAGCTAAACTAAATAAAAAAATTAAAAATATTCTTTTGAAAACTTTTTTCATAATCAAAATCTTTCCGTAATATGCAAATGTTTTCTAATTTTATTTTTCCAACTTTCAAAACTCTCGACAAAAATTATCAGACCAAGTATTACCATGACAAAGACGACGGGTTGTGTAGAATATTGTGGTAGATGAAAAATAGGGAAGTATTGTAAAACTTGTTTTAATATTTGCCAGATGACTAAAGATAGTATCGTCGCCAAAATAAATTTGATTACAAAAAAATCAAAGTTGAGAAAATTTTGAATAAATTTTCCATCCATCTTTTTTAACCAGTTAATATATTTTTGGGAAGTGTGATGTTTTTTTGTATACAGCAAAAATAATTTGATAACAAAAATAATAATTCCCAAAATAAAAATAGTCAAAACAATATCCCACGCTACATGCCACCAAGTTGGGTATTCTTTTCGAATAGTAGTGACCAGAGGTGTATCCATTAGTTTCAGACCAGTTGGCAGAGTGAGAGTGGCGTATAGGAAAATTAGGGAAAATATTCTTTGGATCCAAAGTAGTATTTTGTTGTGTATTTTTTGGTTTGGATAGTATATTTTATCCATAGTATATGGTCTTTACAAGGTCTTAATATTGTGTTATTTTAACACATGCGGAGGGAGTTGACAAAGTTGCGAATTTTTACTAGATTAGCACTTTTATTACACATATAATTTTAGGCTTTTTTTAGCCAAAAAACATTAATTCAAATGGTTTTTAATCAATAATAAACCATTGTATTGTGTAGTCATTTTAATTCATATTAAATAAGTATAATATATAAGTTATGAAAAAACGTTTTTTCGCTAAATTAGGTCATTTTTTTCTAGTTTCAGCTCTTTTATTCAATAGTTTTGGTGTAGCGTTTGTGCATGCTATGCCGTCAGAAATAATTGGTATATCTGTAAACACTACCACTTTGACTGAGGGTGATACTAATCCTATCTCTTTAGTAACAATTCAAAATACATCTTCTACTCCTATCAATCTAACATTTACAATGTCAGGTGATGCTGTGCGAAGTACAGATGGTACCGGTGATTATGAATTGTATGTTGGTGAAGGTTCTCCTTTTGGTGATGCTGGCACAAATGTGATAAGTGTTCCGGCAAGTGGATCTGTAACTTTCCCGATAAATATTATTGATGATATACAACACGAAAACCCAGAATCTTTTGGTTTGACATTTGAATCAGCTAGTTATGATGATGAGAATAGAACTCCTGTAGAAGGTTTTAGTTCTCGTGGTGCTATAAATTTTATTATTAATGATAATGATATTGTTGCTCCTGTATTTACTTCTGGCAGCGCTATATTCACCGAAAACGCAGGTAATTTTGGAGGTGGTACAGCTTCTTTTACAAACAATGACAGTAATACTTTGGACTTTCATTTTGAAATTAGTGGTAACGCTTCTATTACTGATTATGTGGTTAGTACCACTAGTCAGATTGTAGGTAGTGAAATAACTTATATAGAAAATAGCGTAGAATTAGATAATGGTACTGGTATAATCAAAAATGTTGGTGCTAATGAAAAAAGAAGGTTTTTGTTTCAACCAATAGATGATACCGACGTAGAAGAAGAGGAAACCGTCATTATCACATTGACATACGCTACTGATAGTGAAGGGAAAATTTATGACTTTGCAGATATCTCTCATACTACTATTATTCAAGATAATGATACTGTAACTGCAATTAGCAATTTTGGATTTGAAACCGCTACAAGTTCTGTTACAGAAGGAAATGAAGGAACATCTACTACTACCATCCGTTTAGTTGCTGATCAAGTTCAAACAGAAGATAGAAGTATTTGGGTGAAAATTCTTGATACAAGTACAGCTACATCAACTGATGATTATACTCAAGCTACTGACGTAACAAATAGATTTATAGTTACAATGACATCTGGTACTGATTATGTGGATTTTGATTTTATTATAAATGGTGATATAACGGTTGAGACTGATGAAACAGTTGATTTTGTAGCATCTGCATTTTCAAGTGAGACTAATTTTGAGGCAGATTCAAATAATTCTGTGCATACTTTAACTATCTTAAATGATGATGAATCAGCCGGTGGAACAACTAATAGTGCGCCTACTTCTATTGGAGAAGGTATCCCAGATATGAAAGTAGTTATGGGTTATGGTGGCATGATCTCATCTACTACTTTGGCTTCTTACTTTACAGATGTAGATGGTGATAGTTTGACTTTTACGGCTACCAGTTCAGACCCTGCTAATATTATTACAATGATGGATAATGGAGATCTTGTAATCTTATCTACAAATGATAACGTAACTAACGTAGAAGTTATTGTAACAGTTGATGATGGCAATGGTGGTGTGTTTGAAGACACTTTTGTGGTAAGTATAATTGGTAATGAAGTAAGTTTTGACATGTCTTCTGTTGAGGTTAATGAAGATGATGGGACATATACTGTAAATTTACACAGTTTAAAGCCTGCTAAAGACAGCGGTGCTGGCGCTCCTGAAGGTGAAATTGGAAATAGTACTGTTATTGCTTATTTTCAAGTAAATGAGACTAGTACAGCTACTGAAGATGTAGACTATGCTATTTCAGCAGATATTTCTAATTCAGAATTTGCTAAATTGTATGTGGTTGAGATACCTATCAATAGTGCAACTACTTCTTTTGATATTACAATTAACGATGACTCAGATATTGAATCACTAGAATCTATAAGTTTATTTCTTGTTCAAGGAGAAAATACTGCTTATGTCAATTCTGACGCTGATACTTTTGTTTTAAATATTGATGATAATGATTCTTCTACAACTCCTGATGATACAACAAATCCTCCTACAAATACTTCATCAGGTGGTGGTTCAACACTATTATCAAACACAGCTCCTCAAGCTGGTTTGACTACAGGTCAAGAAGTGACTATCGAAGTAAATAAAGAAATTACATTTGATGCGAGTGGTAGTAGTGATGCTGAAAATAATATTGTATTTTATTTCTGGAATTTTGGAGATGGTAGTGATGAAGTTTATTATACAGAACCAACTACTACTCATACTTATACTGAGGTGGGTATTTACACTCTTACAACAAAAGTAAAAGATTCTTATGGTGAAGAAAACAGTGCTGAGGTAATAGTGCATGTGGTAAAAGGCAGTAGTACTCCAAGTACTCCTGAAAATAATGGTAACACTTCAGAAAATACAAATACTGAAACTGGTATAACTCCAGAAAACACTACTTCAACAACACCAGTAGAAGAAACAGGAAGTACTGGTACTACAAATACTGAAACCAATACTAACAATGGTTCTACAAATACAGAGAATAATACAACTGAACCAAACTCTGGTGAAGAACAAAACACAACTGAAGAAAATACTGAAAATAACAACACTCCAGAAGAAACAGTAAGTTCTACTCCAGAAAATGGAGACCAAAATTTACCAACTTGGATCAAGATTCTCTTTGGTAGTGGTGCTCTAGCTGCTGTAGCTGGTGCTGGTCTTGCTATCAATAGAGTAAGAAAAAGTGTGTAATGTTTGTTGATTACATAAAAAATAAAGAAGCTACTCAATATATGAATAGCTTCTTTTTTTATTATAATTTTTATTGTTCTATTGTCCCATTGTCATGCTGACATAGTAAAAATAAAAATGGAGCAATAGGTCAGTGGGTCAATATTCGTTTAATCTAAATTTTTATTGGGTTATATTATAACTACTTACCCAAAAACTCTTCAATCAACTTCTCAGCTTCTTCGCGTTTTTCTACCCAATTTATTCTTTTATCTCTTTTGAACCAAGTCATTTGTTTTTTTGCAAAGTGTTTTGTTTCTTTTTTCAATTTGTTTATAGCCTTTTCTAGCTCCTCTGTTCCTTCTAGGTGTTCACGAAATTGGCGATAGCCTATTCCACTCATACTTGGTAAATCCCAACTATATTTTTGTTTGAGGAGTGCATCTATTTCTTTTAGTAAGTTATTTTCAATCATTTTGTCTACTCTTTCTTCAATTCTTTTGTGTATTGTTTCTTTGTCTACTTTGATACCAATTTGTAAAATATCAAAAAGAGCTTCTCCCATTTTTTGTTGACTAGAAAAAGGTTCTCCACTAAGTATACTTACTTCTAGAGCGCGGATAAGTCTTCTTTTATTATTTTGATCTATTATCTCTGCAGAAATTGGGTCTACTTGTTTGAGCCATTCTAGTAGTTCCTCATTACTTTTTTCTTCAAAGCTTCTGCGTAGCTTTTTATTTGGGGGGATTCTTGGCATTTTATAATTATCCACCAAAGATTGTATGTACATACCTGTACCACCTACGACAAAAGGATTTTTGTTTTTGCGGTGGATGGTTTTTACATGTTTTATAGACTGATCATGAAATTTAGCTGCAGTAAAGAATTTACCAGGATCTAGAAAATCCATCATGTAGTGAGGAACATCATCTACATAATAAGTACGTTTGAAACCGTCACGTCGCCATTCACCCTGTGCTTTGGCTGTACCTATATCCATTTTTTTAAAAACTTGTCGGGAGTCAGCTGAAATTATTTCACCATCAAATTTTTTTGCCAAATGCAAACTCCACTCAGTCTTTCCACTGGCTGTTGGCCCCAAGATGACTATAAGTTTGGGTAGTTGCTTGTTGTCGTTATGTTCGTTTGACACCATATTTAGATATAAGTAACTACTGTTATTATAGCATTTTCCCCCACAAAATCCAGTGTGAGGGCTCTGTAATCTCTACATTTACAATTTTCCCCACAAGGTTTTGGTTACCTGGGAAATTGATACGTTTCATTTCTCGAGAGTTGCCACCGCACATTCCATTTTTGAAGGTGTCTACTAAGACAGAGACTTCTTTACCTTTGTAAACTTGATTTTTACGGAGTACGATGTCTTCCATAAGGTGTTGTAATTCAAACCAGCGTTTTTTCTTCTCATCTTGTGTGACATTGTCGGGGAAAAGTTTGTCTGCCAGTGTACCAGATCTATTGGAATATTTTGCCGTATAAGAAATATCGAAGTCGCATTCTTTGTAGAGTGAAATTGTTTCAGCAAAGTCTTCGGCTGTTTCATCACAAAAACCAACTATAATATCTGTCCCAATCGCAATGTCTGGATTTTTCTCACGAATCTTCTTTATCTTTTCCAAATATAATTCACGTGTGTGTTTGCGATTCATCTTTTTTAGAATCTTGCTACTACCAGATTGTACAGGCAAGTGAATGAAGTTCAATTGTTTTGGCAAACTTAGAGCGTCAATCACATCGTCATCCATATGGATTGGGTGAGGTGCTGTCCAATGAATACGTTCTAGTCCTTCGATTTGGTTTAGTTCCCAAAGTAATTTGGCAAAGTCATTTTGTTTATAAGGATTTTCAGTACTAAATTTGTCATCTTCTTTGGCAATCCAATGATTGACGATTTGGCCTAGTAGTGTGATTTCTAGACAGCCATCATTTACCAGCGACTTTACTTCATCAAGGATATCTTTGAGAGGTCGGTTTATTTCCATTCCGCGGGCGTAAGGTACAACACAATAAGTACAAAACTGATTACAACCAGTCTGTATGGTCACAAAAGCCTGAAATTTGGTCTTTACATGTGGTTTGACACTTAGGTAGTCGAGTTCTAAGTCAATTGGTCGTAGCTCAGGATTGAGCTCACTGAGCCACTTTGGCATCATGATGACGTCTTTGGTAGGGAAAAATAGATCCACACCTTTTAGTCTACGTCGTAGAGTCCCGTCTTTGTCACGACCAGGCATACAACCAGTGACAGCGACGATTAAGTTTGGTTTCTTTTCTTTCAATTTTGCAAATTCATGACTGAAACTATAAATACGGTCTTCAGCAGATTCACGGATAGAACAACTGTTCATAAGAATAACATCAGCATCTTCTGGTTTGTCAGTCGCACTCATATTCATAGACTCAAAAATAGATTCGATACGTTCTGAATCATTTTTGTTCATCTGACAACCAAATGTTATGATATGATAGTGGAATTTTTTGTTTTCTTGCTGGTCTTTCATAAAATTTTAACATTTATTATTTACAATAAGGAATGTGGAACGGGGAATGTTCATTAAAAAAATAATTAGTATAAATTCTTGTTAATATTAGTGTTACAATTATAATGATTTTTTCAAAAAATGCAATAGTTAGCGAAAAAAAGACATTGACAAAACGTGTTTTTTGTGCTATAATAAGTACATAATCACTTAAAAAAGTAATAAATTTTTTTAAAACTTTTTATTTCTAATATTTTATTATGATAGAAAATAATCATTCAAAACAGAATGGATTAGAAAGAATTACGGGCACTTCTGGTGCTACTAGTGATCTAGATAGATCTTCTCTTAGAGAAGAAGCTGATATGAGATATCAGACAAGAGCAGATGTTTTGGTTGCTAATACAGTTTATAAGGCTGAAAAAAGAGCTGCAAACAAAAAAGAAGAAGAACAAAAAAGAAAAGAAAAAATCGAAAAAGAAGTAGATAAAAATGCTACGTTGGCAAATATAAAAGCTGAGATTTCTGCTATGAGTAAACAAGCAAAAATAGAAAGAAAAATGCAGATACCACCACCAATTCCAGAAAACTCTAAATAATATCAATTTTAATTATAAAAATTTATTTGAAAAAAATATTTGTAACCTCGTTTTACAAAAAATTTCAAATAATATAATTCATCTCTAACATAAAAATATGAGAGGAGAACAATCACCAAAAGTAGATCCAAAAGTAGAAAAAGAGTCTAAGATGCCGTCAAAACGTCATCCAGATACTAGAAAAACAGAGAGACCTGTTCAACAGGTCGAAAATAATCGTAAATTAACTTTAAAAGAAAAGGCACAAAGATTTTCTGATGAAAATGCTGCTCAGGCAAGAAAACGTATTTCTAGTGGTGAGGGTTATAAAACTGTTGAACCAACAGGAATGTCTGTGACAGAACAGTTAAAATTGGCACGTGCTCAAAGAGAAGTTCCTCCTCCAATTCCTGAGGATTCTGTTGATATTCAAAAAAGTATAGAAAATTCTAAAAAGAAAAAAGAAATAGAAGCTACTTTTGACATGATAAACAAAGCAGGATCTCCAGATGATCATACTGTTAGTTTAAGAAAGCCTAGTGAGAAAGTAGGAGACTCAAATGTTAATACTAGTCATGTTTTTTCTAGTAACACAAATAGTGAAATGCCAGGTTCTCAAAGAAATTTTTCTGGTACAAAACAAGAAGGTCTTTCAGAAGTAGAGGGTAACGGACAAGATCGTCTTGCTTATCTTATATCTGAAATCAGATCAAACTATGATGATCTTAAAATAAAAATAAATGAAGATGGTAGTATTCCAAAAGGATTTTTTTCAAGAAATATTAAAAAAGTAGAAAAATTTAGAGCACAAGGTATTGACCTTGATAACAAATTAAAAGAAATAGAACAGCTTAGACATAGTCTTGGTCTTGATAGAGGTAAGGGTAGTCAAGATAAATGGTCTAAAGCTTATGAAGACGTTAAAAATGAAGACGATTCTTCTGTAACAGAATATAATAAAACAGCAGACGTAAAACAACAACAACAGGTTCTTGCAGAAGCCAGAAAAAAAGGTTATACAATTGAGAATGCCAAAGGTCCAAAAGAATTTGGTAGATCTAAAAGTAGTTCAGAGTGGAGTACTGATTATGATAGAGTAAAAGGAATGTCAAATTCTAATGTACAAGCAGAAAATGCTGTTGATGAAATTACAATAGAAACAGGTGTTCAAAAAAGTATTGAAAAAGCTGGATTTGATGAAACTTCTGTTAACAAAAAATTGGCTAAAAAAGAAAAAAAAGGTTTTTGGGCCAGACTACTTGGTAAATAATTATTTATCTTTTAACACAAATATATGTCCGTAGAAGCTAGACTCAGAAATCCAGTGATAGAAGCTTGGAACTTAAAAAAACAAGCTAAAGCTGAGGCTGAGGCAGCGCGTCTGAAAGCTATCTCAGAGGAAGACTCACATTTGAATAAACCAAGACGTACTTTAGAAAAGGATAATCAATTGGAAGGTACACCTGCCAATGATAATAAATTTTCTGAAGAAAAAACTGTGGAAGTTCCTCTTGATCCTGCAAAATTTGCAGAGCAAAAAGCAAGAGAAGATCTTGGTATAGAAGTTTTTTCTGGTGAAACAGATGATGGTGCTTCTAAGGAGACTAGACCAAGAAGTAGAAGAGCTGAATCTGCTTCTAGACGTAGAACGGCAGAAGTAAGAAGAAATAAAGAAATACACCAAAGAAAAACAGCTCAGATGGAAAAAACTATTAGAGAAAGTTTTGGTTTATAATTAATTAACTACCCTGCAGCAAACTGATGGGGTATGAGAAGGAATCCCGACTTAGTCGGGATAGCAAGCTACGAGGAAGTAAACCCTCTTGTTCCGACTCCACCCAAGGCGGATAAATTAGTCGGGATTAAAAAATATTATGGAAAATAATACTCAAAATACTTCAAGTAATAATTCTACTCCAGATTACTCAAATATGAGTGAAAAGGAACAAATGGACGCCGCTATGAAACAAGCTGGCATGTCCAAAGGAGATTTGGGAAAAATGCTTGCCAAGAACATGGCAGGAAACATGGCAAAAAGTACGGCTAAGAATTGGTTTAGAACTTTGCTTCGTAGTATTTTCAAGTTTTAATTAGTTTGATTTTTTAAGAGTACCTCTTATTTTTTAGGAGATTTATTAGCAGAATCGGCAAATACAGCAGACTCAGTCTATTTTTTTGATATGTTGATTAGATTACAAAAACACATGGCTGACATTGGAATATGTTCTCGTCGTAAGGCTGAAGAGCTTATTTTGGCTAGAAAAGTAAAAGTGAATGGTGAATTGGTGACGGAGATGGGAGTAAAAGTTGAGGCAGGAAAAGATATTGTAGAAGTCTTGCTCAATAAAATTACGGGAAAACCATACAAAGAAAAGGATAAAAATATACAAAATTTTTCTAATAATTCCAAAATATATATTGCCCTCAATAAACCAGTTGGTTATATTAGTAGTGCTTCTAGTGAACAAGGTTCTTCTGTTTTGGATTTGATTACATCACAAAATTGTGTTCAAAAAGGACAAAAATTGAATACTAGAGTTTATCCTGTCGGTAGATTGGACAAAGATTCTGAAGGTCTGATATTACTTACCGATGATGGAGAACTTACCAACGAGTTAACTCATCCTAAGTATGAGCATGAAAAAGAGTATGAGGTAACAATAGATGGTTTTTTGAACAAAGATGCTGTAAATATTTTGACCAAAGGAATGAAGATAGACAGTGGTTATGTGCAAGGAATTCAAATATTGAAAGAATTCAAAAAAGGTAGAAAAAGCATTATCACAGCAATTCTTACAGAAGGTAAAAATCGTCAAATTAGAAAAATGTTTGGTAATATTGGATATAATGTTTTGTCACTGCGTCGTACTAGAATAAATAAATTAAAACTTGGAGTATTACCTATTGGTAAGTGGAAGTATATAACCAAAGATAAAATTGTTTAATTTTTGTATATTATGATATACTAAAAATATCATTAATAATTTTCATATGTTAAAAGGTAAAGCAAATTTTAATAAAATGAGAGCGATATTTTTTTTCGGTCTTATTGGCATTTTGACTTTGGGAGTATTATATCTTTTTGCTCCATTTTTTTATCCTATATTTTGGGCAGCAGTGCTTGCTGTCGTTTTTTATCCACTTTACAAATGGTTTTTAAAATTATTTAAAAAAGAAGGATTAAGTGCTGGTATTTCGGCAAGTGTTGTTTTTTTGTTGTTGATTTTGGTAGTCAGTATATTATCTGTTTTATTGGTTAATCAATCTATTTCTCTGTATAGTGCTGTCTCTAAGAGTGGTTTGTTTCAAGATTCTAATCAAGTATCCAATTGGATAGAAAAGACTCCTTTATCTCCATATTTGTCAGATATAAAGAGTAATTGGACAAATTATGCCAATGATTTTACTAAAAAACTTAGTAGTCAAATAATCAATTTTATTACTGATAGTACTCGAGTTTCTCTTATCTTTTTATTCAAATTATTTATAATGTTTTACACTTTGTATTATTTTTTCAAAGATGGTAAAAGATTGTTGCTTTGGTTAGAAAAAATCTCACCTTTGGGAAATAAATATGAAGTAAGTCTCTATGATAGATTCACTTCTACAGTAAGAGCTACTCTCAAAAGTACTTTATTTGTTGGTACTATCCAAGGTACGCTTGGTGGTCTGACATTTTGGTTGACGGGTGTAAAGGGAGCTTTTGTTTGGGGTGTAATCATGGTTATTATAGCTATTATACCTGCTGTAGGACCTTCTCTTGTCCTTGGGATTGCTGCGATTATAATGCTTGTAGTTGGAAATATTTGGCAGGCTATCGTTCTGGCTATTGCTACGGTAGTTATTAGTTTTGTTGATAATCTTATTCGTCCTGCCTTTATTGGCAAGGATATTCAAATGCATCCTTTGTTGGTTTTCTTTAGTATTTTGGGTGGGTTGGCTTTGTTTGGAGCTTCTGGTTTTGTGATAGGTCCTGTGATTGCTGCTCTTTATCTTTCTGTTATGGCTATATATGAAAGTTATTATAAGAAAGAGTTGAA
>PFPL01000051.1 GCA_002793035.1 Candidatus Magasanikbacteria bacterium CG_4_10_14_0_2_um_filter_33_14 | reverse complement strand
TGTAACCCTTGATGGGTAACCGTACAGTATCTATATTAGATACTTGACTTTTTTTTATTAAAATTTTTTAATTTCATTCTTCATTCCACGCTTGTCCCGAAACAAAGTTTTTCTGGATTCCTCGTTCATCTACTCTAGATGTACAGACTTCTCCCAATCACCTACTTTTTGCTTCAAACTTGGATATTTTTTGAAATCGATACCACGGGCTACATCACGAGCGAGCTTGATAATGTCGTTGTCGCGCATAGTCGCTATTTTCAAATTCATCATACCACTCTGTGAAGTACCATAGACGGCCCCTGGTCCACGCACCTCCAAATCATATTCTGCCAGAGCAAATCCATCATGAGTTTTTTCAAAAAATTCCAATCTTTCTTTACTCTTAGGCGAACTCTTGGTAGTAAAAAGAAAACAATAAGATTGATAGCTACTTCTTCCCACACGTCCACGAAATTGGTGAAGCTGAGCTAGTCCAAAATTCTCAGAACCTTCTATCATCATCACACTAGCATTGGGGATATTTACTCCTACTTCCACGACTGAGGTAGAAACAAGAATATCTATCTTGCCACCGGCAAAATCTTGCATGATTTCATCTTTTTCAGCAGATTTCATTTTACCATGAAGATAATCTACTTTGAGATCTGGAAAAATTTGTTTGCTAAGTTTTTCGAATTCTGCCAAAACGGATTTCTTTTCTTGGCTACCTGTAAAGTTATAATTTATTATTTCTATTTCATTTTCATCTTTTTCTTTTTGTTCAATCAGCGGACAAATTACAAAAACTTGTCTCCCCTGTTTTACTTGTTCGGCAATGAAGTCATAAGCTTTTTGTCTATTGTGATCGTCTACTAATCTGGTCTTAATCACTTTTCTATTGCTTGGCATTTGCTTGATGATAGACAAATCAAGATCTCCATAAATAGTCAGCGCAAAAGAACGAGGGATAGGTGTAGCCGTCATTGATAAAAAATGTGGCGTAGTCTTCTTGTTACCACTTTTTTCTTTGATAGTTTTCCTTTGTTCTACGCCAAATCTGTGTTGTTCATCGACGATAACCAAAGCCAAATCTTTAAATTGTACATCTTCAGTCAATAGAGCATGTGTTCCAATCACGACATGAATTTCTCCTTCTTTTAACAGTTTAATGAATTCTTTTTTTTGAGCTGATAATGACTTTTGACTTTCTACTTTAGACTTTTGACTTGCTTGCGCCTTACTTCTACTCAATAATCCCACAACAATATTTGTATCTTTAAATAACTCACAAAATGATTCATAATGTTGAGACGCAAGCACTTCTGTTGGCGCCATAATAGCCACCTGATAATTATTCAAAACTGTATTCAAAGTTGCCATCGCAGCTACTACAGTTTTACCCGAACCGACGTCACCTTCAAGTAATCTATTCATTGGTACACCTTTTTCTAAATCTTGAATTATTTCCCAGCTTGCTACTTTCTGATCTTTGGTCAATTCAAAAGGCAAAGTTGCTACAAAATCTTGTATAGCTTTTTCTGAGAATTTTATTTTGGGAGCTTTGGCAACTTTGATAGATTGTCTGAGCATCTCTGCTCGAAGTTGTAAAATAAATAATTCATCAAATTTCAATCTTTTTTCAGCATGATTTATTTCAGCCTGGTTTTCAGGAAAGTGAATTGATCTGATAGCTTCTTTTAGTTCCATCACATCAGCCACATCACGGACATCTTCTGGAACCCAATCGACTATTTCATCTATAACATGGACAACCTGACTAATTAAAAAACGTAGTTGCTTTTGGGTTATACCTGCTGTCAATGAATAAATCGGCAAAATGCGAGCTGTATTTATTGTATTTGTACCATTCCCCGTTCCTCGCCTGCCCGCCGTCTGGGAGGGTTCCCCATTCCTCACACGCTCATAGCTTGGACTGACCATCTGTAAGCCAAACATGTCAGACTTCACTTTGCCAGAAAAATAAAGTTCATCGCCCACATGAAGAGTCTTACTAATAAAAGGCTGTCCAAACCAAACCAGACGTAATTGTTCACTTCCGTCGGAGATAAGGGCTTCGGTCACAATCTTACGCTGACGTGAGCTTCTCTTGGCGTTTAGGAGCTCTATTTTGCCCCGTATGGTGACTTCCTGACCATTTTGGAGCTTTGCTATGTCGAGTACTGTACTATAGTCCTCATAGCGAAATGGGAAGTAAAACAACAAATCCTCTACTGTCACAATTCCAAGAAGAGACAGCCTTTTTTCAAGGGTCTTACCTATTCTATTTAATCTTGTTATTTTTGTTTTCAAATCCATATTATATACATTGTAACAAAAAAATTATATTTTGTAGAGTAGCAAAAATTGCTTAAAAGTTATGCACAGTTCATTTTACATACAATACTAAAGTAGTATACTACATATATAAGAGTGATAGGAGGGTCTCTCAAAAAAAACTAATCAGTATTGAAGATTAATAGACCTGCTTTTAAAGTATCCCTATTTAAATTATGGATAGTATGAAAAAAGTACCAATACCCAAATTTGAAAAGAAACGTCTGGAAAGTGTTAAAAAACTTAAAATACTAGATACAGAGCCAGAAGAACGATTTGATCAAATAACAAAAAAAGCTACAGAAGAATTCAATACTCCTATATCTACGATATCTATCGTAGATAAAAACCGTGAATGGTACAAATCCAAACAAGGTGTAGATGTAATAGAAGGCCCTCGTGACAAATCCTTTTGTGGACATGCAATGCTTGGTCAAGAAATATTTATAGTAGAAGATACAACTAAAGACCCTCGTTTTGCCGATAACCCTATGGTAGTAGGATTACCAAAGATACGCTTTTACGCTGGTGTCGCCTTGCATGAATGTGAATCACATCTACCAATTGGCGCTTTTTGTATCAAAGATACCAAACCTAGAAAGCTAACACTATCTCAAATAAATAGACTAATAGAAACAGCCAAAAAAATAGAAGAAGAATTAAATAAAAAAAACACTCCTTAAATTGGAGTATTTTTTTGTGCTCTCGCTAAGAATCGAACTTAGATTACCAGTTCCGCAAACTGGTGTCCTATCCATTGAACGACGAGAGCATAATTTGTTTTATCTTCAAGAGGAAACCATCATAAAAGAAAAAACACAGTTTTTAGCAATCTTGTCCGCCTTGCCTGTACGCCTTGGGCTGTAGGCGGAAACGACGGGAGCATTTATAATTTCTGGAAAGATTATAGCTCAAAAGAATGAATTTGTCAATAAAAAAGCCTTTTTCAAGGCTAAAAGTTATTTTTATTCAAATTAACGAAGTCTCCATTTACGAGCAATCATATCACTAAAAGGTTCGCCTTCCTTTTCCAAATTTTCTTCTACAAAAGAACGAAGTGTAATACGAATCTCATTTGGGTCCATATCCATAAGGGGTACACGTAAACTAGGCATAAAAGTACCTGCAGTATCGATATAAAGCATTTTCAAGTTTTCTTCAGGATTGTATACTAAATAAAAATTTTCAAATTCAGAATAATCATAAAATCTATCATTTACAATTACTCCCAAGTCAGTAATACCAAAAGGTATAACTATTGGTTCTTGATGAGCTTGTAAAAACATAATCACAGCAAACAAAACTATTATCAAAGAAAATAAAAAACTAGCACTAAGTATAGAATAAGCCAAAAGAATAACAGCAAAAACACCCATCACAATATACCAGACTTTTGGTCTTTCTTGTTTTTCATATTCTGGGATACTCCACTCATGAAGTAATTCACCTACATTTGGATTATCTTCTAATTTTTTTGGCATAAAATAATAGCTAAATTATATAACTATATAATAGCATATTTTGAAAATACTGTAAATTTACAACATAATGTTCCACATTATCCTATTGTTATTTTTAATTTATTATTCAATTTACTTTGGTATTTGGATTTTGTAATTTGATATTTAATTGATATTTATCTTTTATAAATTAATCTAAAAAAAAATTCTCCTATTCCTAGGAGAATTTTATTTGTCTAAATTTTATTAGATATCTAGGTTGTCGATAGCACTAGTATCTACGTCTTCCATACTACTTGGAGTTGGAGGAACTGGAGCATCTTCACGTCTACGATGTTCTGAACCTTCTGGTTCGTTGATTTTCAAGTTTACAAGGGCATTGTTCTTAGCACCAACAACTTTTAACAAAGTGCGGATAGCGCGAACAGTGTTTCCACGTCTACCAATGACATAACCAATGTCAGTTGGATTAAGATCCAAAGTGATAAGTACACCACGTTCATCTACTGTACGGGTAACTTTTACTTCTTCTGGATTGTTTACAATCGCCTTAACGACGAATTCGATAAATTCTTGATCTTGTACCATATCTTTTCATGTTACATATATAAATAAAAACTTTCGATTTTCTACCGCACTTTCTCGACAAAAAGTACTTTCAAATCGTGAAAATATTATAACACTGAAATCTTAAAAAGTCAATATATAGGACAAAACAGCTTTGTCCACAGCAAATCACGTGATAAACAAAAAACCTCGCATATAGCGAGGTTTTTAAGATATGAATTTTATTAAGCTTTGGCTTCTTCAGTTGTTTCAGCAGGAGCTACTTCTTCAGTTTTTTCTTCCACAGGTGTAGCTTCTTCGGCTTTCTTAGCTTCTTCCGCAGCAACCTTTTCAGCTTCTTTAGCTTCCTTTGATGCTTTTTCTTTTTCTAAACTTTCAGCTTTTTTAGTTTCAATTTTAGCTTTACGTTTGTTGGTAATTCTAACGGATTTTTTCTTTTTACCTTCCAAAATTCCTTCTCTTACCAAAATATTATGAACAGTATTAGATGCTTGAGCACCTACAGATAACCAATGTTTGATACGGTCAGCCTTAAGTTCTAGTACTTTTGGAATTTGTGTAGGACTATAATGACCTAAAATTTCCAAACTATTGTATTGTGTATCACGAGCTTTTTCAGAAATAATCAAACGATATGTAGGATTTTTCTTTTTACCCATTCTTTGAAGACGAATAGTCAACATAATGTATTTTTTATATATATAAACCTTTTGAGAGCTGTGACGGTTTACAGAGCATATTCTAACAGAATAGTCTTTTTTTGTCAAGTGTTACAGACCCTTCACTTTAAGAATATACACTTTTTGTATATTGATCCACATTGACGACCTTTATACTTTGACAATCATAACCATACATATAATCATAATCTAAAGTCAAAGAAAAAGTTATAGCTTGATGTCCACCAGCTATAAAAACTTGAACTTGAAAATTTTGTTCCTTTTCAGCTTGAACACTTGTGTTATTGTTTGGAAAAGGTTTATATCCTTTTTGTAAATTATATATATTCAATTGCTTTACAACTCTATCAAATAACAAATTACTAATTTTCTTTATATCTTTCCTATTTCTCCATTTTATTGCATCTTCATTTGTTATTATTTTACCAAGATCTTCAACTGACTTAGCAGTCATATGAACTTTTGAGATATTCTCAAAAAATTCAGGGTCTTCAAGAATTTCATTCCAGACAATTTCTTTACATTGCTCTATATTTGGCAATAACTCTTTACTTTTTATAGAATCAATACTTGAGATATCTTCTCCCAATCCTATAATTTTTTCTGTTTCATCTACACCAACATCTGTGCCAATATGAAACAAATCTCTTGTATAAAATCGAGGATCACTTTGTCTTTCAGACATATAATTAATTATCCAATTTAACACTAAGCAATTTACTTATACCATCATTTCCCATAGTAACACCATACAAAACATCTACCGCGTGCATAGTCACTCTATTGTGAGTAATGATGATGAATTGTGATTGCTCTGCAAGTTCACCCAAAATCTTAGTGAAGCGAGTAGTGTTGGCTTCGTCGAGCGCTGCTTCTACTTCGTCCAAAATAACAAATGGAGATGGATTGGTATGAAGTATCGCACAAAGAAGAGCAATAGAAGTCATAGTTCTCTCACCACCTGACAAAGCAGAAATATTTTTAATCTTCTTACCAGGAGGACAAGCATAGACTTCCACACCTGTTAAGATTTTTCTTTTTTTCTTTTTTTCGACTTGTTCCAATTCTGAGTCTTCATTTTCGAAAACTTCTTCTCCCTCTATTACCATCTCATCTTCGTCTTTTTCCGTACCATAGACTTCTACCAATTCGGCACTTCCACCTTCAAACAAAAGTTTGAAATAACGAGCAAATTCTTTTTTGATTTTGTTGAAACTTTCTTTGTGTTTTTTCTTCATTAATTTGTCAAGTTCTTCAATCATTTTTTCTAAGTCAGATGAAGCTTTGTTCAAATCTGCCAATTCTAAAGCAAGAGAATCATGACGCTCACGAATTTCTTCATATTCACCCATAACACTTTGGTCAATACCACCGATGAGTGAAAGCTGATATTTTAGTTTTTCTATTTCAATTTTGGCTTTTTCTATTTCTTCTTCAGAGAATTTTTCTTCCAGCCTACTAATGATATTGCCAATTCCTTCTTGCAACTCTCCAAATATTTCTTGTTCTAGATCTTCCATGTGAGTTTGCAGTTTGACAATTTCTACTTGCAAACTATGTTTTTCATCAGCATGTTTATTGAGAGACATTTGTTCTTCTTGCATACTGTCTTGCAAAGCAAAAATTCTTTGACGCTTTTGTTCTTCTTCTTCATTTAATTTTTCTAATTTTTTATTTACTTCAGCAAGACTCTTTTCTACTTCAGAGATTTTCTTAGACAAATCTTCTTTTTGATTGGAGAACTCACTCATCATGCCAGTATATTCTTCTTTGGAAAGAGAATGCATAGAAAGTTCTTGTTTGAATTGAGAAACTTCTCTTGAGACTTCTCCCAAACTTTTTTGAGACAAACTAATTTTTTCATTTTGTACTTGTTCTTGCATACGAAGCTCAAGCATATTTTCTTTTTCAGTTTCTACTTCTATTTCTAGTCTATCCAAAGCAACTTTGTTTTCCACCATTTCTTGTTTCATTTGTTCATAAGCATATTCATTGAAATCTTGACTACCACCGGCAAAAGACAAAACTCCTTTTTTAGCACGGCGGAAACCACCTTTCATAGAACCACTTGTTTCCATGATATCACCTTCGAGAGTTACCATACGTACACGACCAATACCGATTTTACGAGAACTCTCAATATCTTCGACAATCAAAGTAGAACCAAAAACATAAGAAAACACATCTTCATACACAAGATCATAATCAACAAGATTTACAGCCAAACCATAGACACCTGAACTATGTTCAAGATCTTTGATATCATTTGGTACAAAACGTCTTCTAATTTTGTTTATAGGTAAAAATGTCGCAAATCCTAATTGTTGAGATTTCAAAAATTCAATACAAGCTTGAGCAACTCTATCATCTTCTACAACAATAGAACCAAGATGAGATTGTGCCGCGACTTCCAAAGCCAGACGATACTTTTCATCTACCTTGGCAAGCTGAGCCACCACACCATGCACTTTGCCACCAAATTTACCAGGTACTTGCATGAGAATGGCGTTGACAGCACGAAGACCTTCAAATTGAACACTATCTTTACCCTGTTTCATTTCATTCAAATTGTGTTCTAATTCTAATTGTCTATTTTGCAATTTTATTTTTTTGTTTTGTAATTCTTCTATTTTGTTTGCCAAAAATTTCATCTTATCAGACAACTCTTGTTTCTTTTTTTCTAGTGATTCTATATCTTTTTCAATATTTTTTTCTTGAACACCAAATTCTTCAATCTTGTTTTCAAGCCAACCTACATTTTGTTTACCTACTTTACCAAATTCTGTTTGTAATTTTCCAGAAACGACAGATTGCTCTCTTTCTAAAACATTTTTTTCTTGACTAATTTTTTGATATTCATCTTGCAACTCAGTAAATAATTCCTGACGAGATTTTTCTTGTGCCAATTTGGCAAGTTCATTTTGAACAGAAGTAAGTCTTTGGTTTACTTCATTGTAAGTATTGTTTACTTCATCAAAATTTATTTGTAACTTTGACAAATTTTCTGATAAATTACTATGCAAAGTAAAATAATACTTTTCTTGTGTCTCACGCAAAGACAATTCTACTTCCTGCCTTTTTTCTAATTTACTTACTTGTCTTTTCAAAGTTTTCAAATGTGGTTCTACTTCTCTAAGCATGGCCTCAGCTTGTGCAATATTTTCTGAAGTCTTATTTAATTTCAACATTGAATGATGACGCTTGATTTGAAATTCCTTGATACCTACAGCTTCATCGAAAAACCCTTTTCTTTCACTTGGTGTTTGCAAAAGCAATCTATCAATAGTACCCTGACTAATAACAGAATAAGAACCTTGACCAAACTGAGCTTGAGCAAGTAAAATCTGTAAATCTATAAGACGAACAGGACTACCATTGAGTAAATACTCACTATCACCAGAACGATAAAGTTTGCGGGATATTTCAAGTTCATCATAATCCACCTTTACTCTTTGATCTTTATTATCGAGAGTCATGGTAACACTAGCCAAACCCATCTTACCTTTTCCTTCAGAACCAGCAAAAATAACATCCTCGCTTTTTTTACCACGAAGATGTTTCATACTTTGTTCTCCCAAAACCCAACGAAAAGCGTCAACGACATTACTCTTTCCACTACCATTTGGACCTACAATAGCAGTCACGCTATATTGCCCATTTTTCTTAGGTGCAGGAAAGTCTATAGTTGTATTGTTGGCAAAAGATTTAAAACCGTTTATTTCAAGCTTTTTTACGTACATAAACTAAGTGAATAAGCAAATTAAGCAGAATATGCAGAATAAGTTGTAAGCCATTACTAAAACTCTTTACAAGTGATATGCTTTCAACCTAATATTTAATTAAAAAACAAGATTATTATACCTCTTTTGCCAAGAGTTGACAATAATGGAAATCTCATATATAATAGCTAGCTTAAAAAAGAAGTAAATATGCCACATAGAATAGCCAAACAAATCCACAATGAAATCCTTGATAAGGACAATTTTTTGCTAGTGGCACACCAAAATCCTGATGGAGACGCAGCTAGTGCAGTTTCAGCCTTTTCCCAAATGCTTGAACAAATGGGTAAAAAATACACTTGTTTTTGTAAAACTTCTGTCTCAGATCAATTTGAATATTTGAAAAATATCCATCTTTTCACTTCTAATCCTGAAGTTTGGAAACAAAAATTGGATGCTGTCATAGTATTTGACTCTGGGGATTTGCCTTATGCCGGGATTGATACTTTTATTGAAAATGCCAAAGATACTATGATTATCAATATTGATCATCATGCTAGTAATATTCACTTTGGACACCATAATCTCGTCCGAGATACACTCTCATCGACAGTCGAAGTCTTGTACAATTATTTTCTAGTAAACAAAATAAAAATAAATGCCGATATGGCGACTTCCCTGCTAACAGGTCTTATTACTGATACAGATAATTTCTCAAATGGTGCTACTTCAAAAGAAGCTCTGTCTATGGCTAGTTACCTGGTAAACAAAGGCGCTAAATTCAAAAAAATTCATGACTACATTGTACTTGATAAAAATATCGCTATTTTGCAACTTTGGGGAATAGTTCTTAATAGACTAGAAGTACATGAAAAAACAAATATAGTATATACCTATATAAAACAAGATGACTTATTAAAATGTGGCGTAACAGAAGAAGAAATTGGTGGACTATCCAATATGATGAATCACTTGAAAGAAGGAAATGCTATTTTTGTTTTCAAAGAAAAAACTGATGGCAATATAAAAGCCAGTACCAGAACAACAAGAGAAGATACTGATTTATCCAAAGTTGCTCAACTCTTTGGTGGTGGTGGGCATAAAAAAGCAGCGGGCTTCGAAGTGCCAGGTCCAATAGACAAAGCCATAGAACATGTTTGGGAAACCATTGAAAAAAGTGAACTTATAGGGTAAAATATATTATATAAGAAAGTTACAAAAAATACAAAGTGAATTTTAATCAAAAACATTTTAAAATTGCTAAATTGTCAAATTGTTACATTGCTTACTTTATCTAAACAACAATTTAACAATGTAGCCATTTAACAATTTGCCCCCCTTAGGAAGATTTAAACACTTAAAAACAAAATTATGGAAAACGACACTCAAAATATTAAATCCCAAGTCCTCATCCCAACTATCATCGAAAAAACTTCTTACGGTGAACGTGCTTATGATATTTATTCTAGGCTTCTAAAAGACAGAATAATTTTCTTAGGCACAGAAATAAATGATCAAGTAGCTAATATCGTCATAGCTCAATTATTATTCTTGGCAAACCAAGATCCAGAAAAAGATATCAAAATATATATAAACTCTCCAGGTGGATCTGTTACCGCAGGATTGGCTATTTACGACACTATGCAATTCGTGAAACCTGATGTCTCTACAATCTGTATTGGTATGGCCGCTAGTATGGCTTCTGTCCTTCTAGCTGCTGGCGCCAAAAATAAAAGATTTTGCTTACCAAACTCTGAAGTCATGATCCACCAAGTCATGGGAGGTACTCAAGGCCAAGCTAGTGATATCAAAATTCACGCTGAGAGAATCCTCAAAATGAAAGATAAACTAAATAGTATTTTGCAAAAACACACTGGGCAAAAAATGGCAACAATAGAAAAAGATTCTGACCGTGATAATTTTATGAGTGCAGAAGATGCAGTGAAATATGGTCTAGCTGACAAAGTGATTGAAAAATAAAATATAAAAAAACAAAAAACACCATAATATATATGGTGTTTTTATTATACACAAGATATTTTACTCAATATCATCACCTTCAAGATACTTACCCAAGACATCATCCCCTACTGTAACAACCTCATTCCAATGATAATTTAAGTTATTAAAGGTTTCTTCTGTCTTTATCCAATGTCTTTCATTATTTTGTATGACATATACTTTTGGATTATCTATTGTTTTTATGAGAGTATTTTCTTTTAAGTCTATTATTGGATTTAAGATCATTAGATAATTACTATCATCTTTAATCTTATTTAATTCTTCTGTTGTTATTACCTTTACTTGGTTCCAGTTACTAAAGTAACTAAAGTAAACTTGTGGATTTGGAAAGGCTCTCTTTGTACATTGTTTTGTGAGGTAATATACTGAATTATTCTTATTTGTTTTATACGCTTGTTCTTTTTCCAAACTACACATTATATTTTCTTCCAAATTAATAGAATTTGGGTCATCAGTTATTTGTTCTGTCAGAGTAATAAGCCCAGAGTAAGTAATAGTTCCACCTTCAGCTGATCTAAATCTTACGTAGACTATCTTTGTGCCATTACCTTCGGTAATAGTCCAACTTGTTTGTGATTGGTATGGTTGGTAAGAAGTATTCTCAAATTCTGGATCATTAGATATGGCCATTTGTTTAGCATTTTGTATATTGAAGTTTAGAGTTACTATTTGTTTATTGGTTGTTTTTGCTCCATTGTTTATGACTACAGCTTTTAGTTTCTCTGTACTAGTAGTGTTATCTGTTCCTTGAATATTGTTATTTGTTATTGTTGGTGGATTAGTAAACAGTCCTCCACTGCCTTGTGGAATAGCACTGAGTGTGAAATTTGCACTACTAGCCGTTACACTATTCATGGTAACACCTGTTTCATTACTACCGTTACCATCCAAGTCGACGTTAACACCTTCTCCAGGTCCTAAAGGACCTGTATCTACTTGTGTTGAATGAAGAGTAAGACTTGCTTTGTAAACATCTCCGACTTGAGTGATAGCACTTACTTCGGCGGTATGAGTTTCTGTACTACCTGAGAAGCTAAAGCTGGTTGGAGCGCTGGTTGGTGTCAGAGTTAGACTTACTGCTTTGGCTGGCACGGCTGTAGTAATACTACTACTTGCGTCAGACTCTTCGTAGCTTGTATTATCTGCATTATATATTGCTCTTATTGTGAAAGTATAACTAGTGCCACTAGTTAATCCAGTTACGGTGTAACTGGTACTTGTCGTACTACCACGTAGTACTGAATTATTACTACTATCTAAACTATATATTTTGTAAACAGTATCACTTGGGTTAGAGTTTGCAGACCAAGTGAGGTTGACGCTGGTTTGTCCGTTAGCGGTAGCTGAGACTGCAAGTGGAGTATTTGGATTGGTATATTTACTTCTTTGGGTAGAAGTTGCGGAATCTTGAACGTACTGATCTCTGGCTACTACTTCGTAGTAGTATCTAGTATTTGGTTCCAAGCCTGAATCAAAAGTATAAGTTATTTCTGTAGTTGTAACTGAAGTAAAGTCTGGTACTGTTGAGCTTACTATATAGTAGACTGTGTCAGTTACTGTTCCCCAGTTGAGTGTGATTGTACTTGTTGTAACATCTGTAAAATCTCCGATGACTGGTGCGCCCGGTGGAGCAGGTGGATTCATAGCTAGAGTTAGAGAACTAATACTTGGGGTAGCAGAACCATTACTCGTTAATATTACTTGGTATTGTATCCATTCATCGTCTGTTGCGTCAGTGATACTTTCTGGCAGAGTTTCTCCGCCGGTATTATCTGTGAAGTAAGTGTCAGACATTCCATCTGGTCCCATCCAGTCAGTCCAAGTAGCGCCATCGGGAGATGTTCGTAATTGTAGTTGGACATCTGTTGTTTCATCTGGTAAATCTTCTGTCCAAGACAGATTATTCAAAATTATATTGGCTTCGCCGCTGTCGAAAGCGGTGGAAATTAATGACGCGCTAAGAGTTTGAGTTGTCCATTCTATAGAAACATCTTCCACACTTGGTACAAAATCTCCATTGTCTGTCGCAAAAGTAATACGATACTGATAATATCTCATTCCATCAAAACCAACACCTAGATCATAACCTTTGGTAGTAGTTGTCCAAACACCATCACTCAGATCACTACTATTGCCTGCTCGCATCTCCATAGTGATAGTCGTACCAGCCGGTGTCGTATCATTCCAAGTAATATCTCCAAACTGAGATGGTGCCCCAGCATCTTTGATATCAGAAGTGTAGGTACCACTAGCAGGATCAGCAGCGTGCGCAATATTAGGCACAAAAACAAGACACAATACAAATACGCATCCTGCTATGATGTTTGAAAAAAGTTGTATTGTCTTTTGTTTTTGATAATACATAAAAATTTTGTTATTTAATATTAAGTAAAATTAATCTTTGAGACAGCGAACAGGAAAACCATACGTCTTAGTATAGTTACTATTGTTCACTCTCGCTTCAGAAGCATCAAAAAAACGATACCAACCATACGATGCTGAACCCTCTGAAGCAGACCAGAGATAACCGCGTGTATTTTGAAGAAGAAAAGAACCATCTATGTTACGGAGACCAGACAAGATGATATTAAAACCAGAAGTACCACCAGATTTAAGTTGAGTACCTTGGTCTGTACCACGGTAACCTATAGCATCCACACAACCAGCACCAGATCCAGTACACATACCTAGGTATACTTCTAGAGTTTTTATTTCATCGTCAGTCGGTATATGCCAACCAGCTGGACAGATTCCTTGTGATGGGGTTGGGAGGATACAAGAAGTAGTGTTGCAAGTAGCAGCCAGCTGGTTGGCTTCCGCCCAAGTATAGAGGCCACCATAAGTAGTACAATTAACAGTACTATTACTATAGCACCATTTTTCTATAATTGAATTATTAGATGGCATAGTACTACCACTAGCAAGTTTTGTTCCTACATTAAGATGTTCAGCGAACCAACACTGAGTTCCTATCTCTACTAATCCATAAGTTTGTCCACTGTAATCTAAACTAGTTAATCCAGCACATGGTGGAACAACACAAAGTCCTCCACTACAACCTCCTGTACTACATTCATTATCAGTAGTACAAGATGCACCACCTGGTTTTAGAAGTACTAAAGAAGCACTAGATCCAGTACTAGAGACAAATACTGTACTAGTAGTACCACTATTGAAATTTGTATCTGTGGTATCTGTCGAAGTTGCGATATCAAAAGACAAACTAATATCATTTCCAATTGTCAGACTACTTGAAGCTGAATAATATTTTGTCCAGTTTGTTGCATTGTTATTATAATCTGCAGTAGTTACTTGATCTTCTCCAGCACTCCAGTCACTTTGAGTCCAGCTGTAGTCTGTTGCAAATATTTTATTTTTTAGTTTATACAATCCAAAATAACTTATAGTAACCACAAAGATTAACAAAAATATCACCGACAAACGAAGAGGTATGAATTCTTTATCTTTTAGTACTCGCGATATATTCTCTTTTTGATTTGTTTTGTTTTTCATAACTTTTTTTACAAATTTATTTTTGTTGGGGGTATTATACTATGTTTTTCTTTTCAGAGATAAAATTAATCTTTGAGACAACGGACAGGATCACCAAACAATTTATTTCTATTATTATTACGTAATACACCTGTTTCACTAGAACTAAAATAACGACCCCACGCATATGAAGCTGTCACAGAACTCTCTGAAGAAGATAAAAGATTATTAAACGAATTTTGATAATAAAAATAACCACTAGAACGATACCCCGCAAGAAATAAGTTGAAATTAGTATTACCACCAGATTTAAGCTGAGTACCTTGATCAGTACCACGCCATTGACTTACAGCATCCACACAACCTGTACCAGATCCTGTACACATTCCTAAATACACTTCCAAAATCTTGTATTCATCATCTGTTGGAATGTGCCAACCACTAGGACAAATTCCTTGAGAAGGAGTACCAGGAGTACAAAAAGTAGTATTACAAGAAGGATCAAGCTGCAGAGCTTCAGCCCAAGTATATAAACCACCATAAGTAGTACAATTAGCAGTACTATTGTTGTAACACCACTTTTCAATAAGAGAATTGTTTGATGGTACAGTAGCACCAGAAGCCAGCATCGTACCAACATTAAGATTTTGTGAGAACCAACACTGCGTGCCTATCTCTACTAAGCCATAAGTCTGTCCACTATAGTCTAGGCTAGTTAATCCAGAACATGGTCCTGAATAACAAACATTACTACCATTACAAACACTACTACTACATTCGTTTCCAGTAGTACAAGAGGCTCCATCTGGTTTCAGTAATACAAGAGAAGCACTTGCCCCAGTACTAGATACAAACACTGTACTAGTAGTACCATTATTGAAATCTGTATCTGTGGTATCTGTAGAAGTTGCGATATCAAAAGACAAACTAACATCACTACCTATTGTTAGACTACTTGAAGCTGAATAATACTTTGTCCAGTTTGTTGCATTATTATCATAGTCTGCTGTAGTTACTTGATCTTCTCCACCACTCCAGTCACTTTGGGTCCAGCTGTAGTCTGTGGCTTTTGTTATTTGAGAGTTTTTTAATACTGTATAACCAAGTACTCCGAGTATTAGAATAAAAACAAATTGAGATATGATAGCTATTCTCAGTGGTTTGAATTCTTTATTCATTATTATTGTCTTTATATTTGTGAATACATTATTCTTACCTTTCATATAGCTTGGCACGAGTAATCTCAGTAACCATAACGGAAACAGAAAAAAGTTTTTGAAGTAATGTAATATTATTTGCCAAGTTAAATATTTCTTTTGTATATTTCTGAGTTCTCCTATCATCTCCATCTTCTCCAAACTATCTCTTGAATTCCATAATCCTCTCCAAAACCAATAATTATCTAATTTTTTATCAGACAAAAACCAAAGTTTTTGTGAACTTTGTTTCTCTTCTTTCTTATCCTCCATCTTTTTCATAATTTTTTATAAATACGATACTATTATACTATATTTTGGAGATTGGGACAACAAAAAAATAAAATAAATTTTTTATACAAAAAAAACTCCCCTAAACAAATTAGTTTAGAGGAGTTGTTGATAGATTAAGGAATTTGTAAATCCTTACCTGATCCAAGAAGGTGTATTCTAGGTCAATTGCGAGCCGTAGCCTGCCCTAGCCTACAACACACCCCCATGCTTGTCGTGGATACAGGGATGTACATTTTTGAAAACAAAATATTTTTCAAAAACTCACATCTCTATATCCTTGTCCTGCCCCGCAAACTGTGAAACAAGTTCTGCGGTGGTCGTGGATACAGGAAGATACTTTCTTTAAGTCACAAGACTTCTTTCAAAAAAGTACTATTTCCATATCCTTTGACTGCTTGTCCCGATGGAATCGGGATGGATACAGGGTAATATATACTTAAACATTCTCAAATATATACTTACTCTAGATCCTAGAATCGTAATTATATTGCACAAGTAGTTTCAAAATCTATAATTATCATTACTTTGTATCTTTCTTTCTAGATTGTGCCTCAATAAATACGACTTGCTATAATACCATATATATACAAATTTGTCAAGTGTAACTATGTTAATAAATAAAAAAATGGCTTAAACAAGCCATTTTTTGTATATAATATATGAATATATAGCTAATTGAAATTGGCACTATTACCCGTAGAGGAAGTATTGTTACCAGTTTCAACAGTATCTCCACTAACAGGAGATGAAGTCATATCACCTTCTATAGGTACACCATCTACAGGAACTTCAGGCGTAGGATCTACTCCCACCAAACAAATCTTTGGCAAAGCACGATAATAACTAGTAAAAACAACATCTTCTTTTTTACCATCAGCAAAAATACGAGTATATGTAAAAGAAGCTTCAGCACCATTGTGTTGCAATTGACATTCTTGTTTACCAGGAGCTAATTTTGTTGTTTCTACAATTTTTGTAGGTCCAGCAGGTATCCATCTAGATACTACTGGTGGAGTATAAGAAGCTTCACGACCATCATTGGTACCCCAAAAATAAAAATATAAATCAGAAGTCTGTGAGTCCATCTCAGTAGTGATCAAAATATAATTTCCTGTATCATTTAAAAAACGAAAATCTGGATGAGGATCATAGATAGTAGCATCTGTACCAGGATTACCATTACTCAAATCATTGTAATAAGAAACTACAAGAGAATGATTTTGTCTTTCTGTTATTTTCAAACCAGAATTCATAGCCGCTCTAAACATGGTAGTACCAACCTGACAAAGACCACCAGCTATCTCGGGCTTAATCTCATCCCCTTTTATGACCAATTCTGGTAAATAACCAGCTTCTATAGTAAAAGGTTCAAGAGCACCAATAAGAGAAAAATTTTCTCCCGGTTTTATAAGTAGTCCATGCAATTTGTCTACAGCGGCGTGCCTAATATTTTTTATACGGTTACTTGGACTACCTGAAAATTTTGAATGTCCAACACCCAAAACTTCTGAGATACCCAAATCATTTACTTCTCCAGTCTTTACTTTTGGTTCCAATTGTTTACTAGTTACTGAAACATTCTTTACCAACCCTTCATCATTGAAGGTACGAGCCATAAAAGCATCTTGAATATCTGAGTAAGTGACTTCCTCATCCAAAGTTACACCTGGTCTAGATCCTTTGAACTCTGTCACTTTGCCATTTGCTCCAACACTAAATTTTGCATCTTCGGCATCTACATTTACAGTTGATTTTATTTCATCATCCAAAAAGGCCAAAGTGGAAGAAGAATCAAGACCAAAAAACAATTTACCATTTTTAGTCTTTTGAACATTTATCCAACTTCTAATATCTTTATCTGTAATAGTCCAGCTATAATTTCTTTTGTTATAAGGATCTGTGAAAGATACATCAAGAGGTCCTACTTCCAAAACTACAGTCAAACGATCCACAATAGTAGCGACATCATCTTCTGAAATTTCAGCTTCACGAGAAGAAGAATTTATAACTAACTCAGGACTCTTCAAAACAGACCAATCTTTTACGATATGACCAGCAATTTGTTCATAATCAAAAGCAAAACCTGCCGTAGAACTAGTGATGTCATATTCCAAAGGATCTACTGAAATTATTTTTACAGAAGCATCTTGTGGTTCACTCACATAATCTTTTAAATTATTTTTTACTTGTTCAAAAATAACATCTTTGTTGATAGACACTCTTTGCAAATTTATATCAGGCTTAGCAATACGTACCAAAATAGAAGAAACAGCATCAGCAAAAATATTATTATTTTTTCTAAAATTTAGGATTGATTCAGTTTCTTTTTCAATATCAAATCTTATAAGATCTTGCACACCATCTTCTTTAATCACCATAGGAGAAACCACAAATTCATGAACTTCTCCATCCAAAGTAAATTTGAAATGAATACCTGAATCAAGTAATTTGTTATTCATATCTTGCAAATACCCAGACAAAGCCACCTTGTCCATACCTCCAATATGAACTCCGCCCAAATAAACACCTGGTAATACACTATCTTTATAATTTTGAGCATATACTAAAGTACCTACCAAAAATATAGATACAATGGTAACAAATACAATCACCACAATCCAAATACGTTTCCAAGATATATTCTTGATTGTATTTTCTTCCGACTTAAAAAAATTTTTCAACATATTTTTATAATTAATCATCTATTATTTCTATTGAAATTTTATTATCAACTTTTTGTTTTGGGATAGAAATATTAAGCACTCCATTTTGGAATTTAGCATGTGCCAAATCTCCTTTAACATTTACAGGCAAAACTATACTACGAGAAAAAGTTCCCCAAAAACATTCTTTAAAGTAATATTCAATATCTTTTTCATTTTCTAATGGTGAATATCTAGTACCACGAATAGTTAACAAATCATTGTGCACCATCACTTCTACTTTATCAGGTCTAGCTCCTGCCATAGTAGACACTACAAAAATATGTGTATCATTTTGTGCCACATCAATTGTTAGTTTACCTTCTTCGACATCCCCATTAATCCATTCTTTAAAATCACTAGAAGTAATAGGTTTAGAGTCTGTCTCGGTATCAAAATTTTTTGTATCTTCCAAGATCATGGCAAAGCCATGTGTATTTTTTTTATTTTTCATAATATAGCTAAATTATAACAAAAAATCAAATACTAGTAAACCACTCACAAAACAATACTATACACAATAATAAAAATGGCACTTTTGAGTGGTAAACGACCACACTATCAACAACACAAATAATTTCAAAAGTTGACAATATTTGTAATTTGCTATACAATATTTACGTTTTGTATGGGAGAGATGGCTGAGTGGTCGATAGCAACAGTTTACTAAACTGTCGTCTCCGAAAGGGGACCCAGGGTTCGAATCCCTGTCTCTCCGCAGGTCTTCGCTCCGCTTTGCCCTGCAAGCAAATAAAAACAAAAAAGGACTTAACTTGTCCGGCATAGCGGAGCGAAGTCGGAAGGAGAGGTGCCTGAGAGGCCGAAAGGGGCACACTGCTAATGTGTTGTCTGGGTAAAACCGGACCGAGGGTTCGAATCCCTCCCTCTCCGCTAAGTATGACAATTAACATTTGGCTATTAACAATTAACTCTTTTTCTAAAAAAGTTAATTGTCAAATGTTAACTGTCAAAAGTTAAACAAGGAGAAGAGATGGCTGAGCGGTTTATTACAATTCATTATATGTGCGGAGGGATGGCTGAGCGGTTTAAGGCGGCGGTCTTGAAAACCGTTGTAGATGAAAGTCTACCTAGGGTTCGAATCCCTATCCCTCCGCATATATAAGGAGTCTTGCCCGCCCAAGTCGGGTCCGCCTTGGGCGGAAAAAACGTTGTAGATGAAAGTCTACCGAAAGGTAGAATCCCTATCTCTCCGCTCATAAAAAACAAGGTTTTAAAACCTTGTTTTTTATTTCTACAATAAAAATAAAATATTATTTCAAATAACTTCCAAATACCCATTCACTATCTGAAATTCTAGACCAACCATCTTTTTCTTCATACACAGTTACTTCTTCATTCAATTTCAATTTTCTGGTAACAGCATTAGAGATACCAATACCACTTCTCACATTCAAATTATTAATAGTAGCTTTTGAAGAACAAGGAACTTTTTTTACTATTTTTACATATTTGTTATAAACCCACTCACTATCTGAAATTCTAGACCAACCATCTTTTTCTTCATAAATAGTAACTTCTGTATTTATTACCAAAGTACGAACAACAGAATTATTAGTACCAGGTCCCATACGGACGTTTAAATTATTGATTGTAATAATTCCCTTATCAAGAATAGGTACTACTCCCATAATATGTGTGAGAGCTCTCCCAGGTTCTACAAAATACTGTCCTGGCAGATTATAGGCACAAGTACTGCTACCACCCCCATCTACTTGAATTTGGCTTGTTACAGGCACCCCAGCAATGACCAAAGCCTCACTAGCTTCTTCTCGAGAAGCACTATTACTACAATAGACCACCAATTCCTTACCAGCATTTTTTACTCCCAAAAAAGTACGAGAAGCTTGCTCCGATTTTGAACTAGGACTCCCCATAGGATCAAAACCCTCAACAGCTTGATCACCAACACTAACAAAAATATCTACATCAAAATCTTCAATTCTTGCCAACCCTGTTTTGTTATCAACAATAAGCATACGACGAGGCTGTTCCATATCAAATTCTGGACGACTTCCACTACTAATATAAAAGCCTTCACTATCTTCTGATTTAAGTCCCATACTCAAAGAGCTTGTAGCCAGAGTAACATTGAAAAAGGGTGCATCCCACAAAAATTTTACTTCAGGATTTTCAGATTTCAAATTTTCTACTACACTACGAGAAAAAAGCCAGTTTTTGGTAGTATCACTAGTTTCAAAAGGTTGTACAGCATCACCACCTTCAACACGTGATGAGGGAACACCCATAAGCTTGATTTTATTTTTGGTCAAATCAATCGTAGTAATATAATCAATATACCCAGCAAATTCAGGAATCCTCATATAACTCTGCACTCCTTCTCCCCCAACCCAACCAATAGGTAAATAACCTTCAGGTGCTATACTTTCTGCTTGAGAAATACTTGGTATCAAAGCAAACACACAAGCAAAGCTTGCTATAAAAAATTTATTTCTAAACATATAAAATTTTATTAAATTATTTCTTATAGTATAGCAATTTTATATATTTTAAACAACTAACAAAAAAACTTTGACTATTTTACTATTCCTAAGTATAATATAGGAATACTCAACATTAATTAATTTTTTATCATGAAAAAGAATAATACAAAAATGATTGTTATTTTGACATCAATAGCAATACTCTTTATCGCTGGTATCTCTGCGTTAGCTTACCAAAGTAATCAACCCGGTCATCTAGATGACTTCGCACAGTGTCTACAAAAACAAGGGGCTGTCTTTTATGGAGCTTTCTGGTGCCCACATTGCAATGATCAAAAAAAAGAATTTGGCAAATCAGCTAAATACTTACCTTATGTAGAATGCTCTAGTGCCGATGGTAATTCCCAACTTCCAGTCTGTAGTAATGAAAAAATAGAAGGTTATCCAACATGGATATTTGCTGATGGTAGTAGAGAATCTGGCAAACTAGAATTGAAAAATTTAGCAGAAAAAACTAATTGTGAATTACCTAAATAAAATTATATGGTAGAAATAATCAACAAACTATTATCATTGGCAACAGTCTTTGCAGATCTATTCCTAATCTTGGGAGTACTTTACTTCTGGTTACAAAAAGAAAATGACCAAATAAAAAAATTCCTAACAAAAAATTCTATTCTCTTTGCCTGGATTGTAGCACTATCAGCCACATTGCTTAGTCTATACTATTCCAATATACTTGGTTTTGAACCATGTTCACTTTGCTGGTGGCAAAGAGTATTTATCTATCCTCAAGCTATTATTTTAGGAATGGCCTATTTCAAAAAAGAAAAAATAGAAGCTGTAAAATATTCTTATGTATTGACTATAATAGGTGCTCTATTTGCACTATATCAAAATGCTCTATACTACGGAGCTCCTCAAATTGGTTCTTGTGATAGCTCTATCACAGCAATTTCTTGTACCAAATTATATATCTTAGAATTTGGATATGTCACTATCCCAATGATGTCATTGACGGCATTTTTACTAATAATTTTCTTTTTAAAAATTGCCAAGAAAAAATAACTTAAAATAAAAACAACTTTCCAAAAAAAGTTGTTTTTTATTTTTCTTAAAAAAATTATTAACCCCTGGCTAAACTAAAACCAATTACCTTTCCTGAATTATTCATCTTTAGTGTCTTAGCGCACTCTTGTATAGTACTACCTGTTGTAAAAACATCATCAACCAACAAAATATTTTTGTCTTTCAAATCATTTTTTTTGTAAATAAAATCAAAAGCATCAGCCAAATTTTGTAATCTTTCTTGACGATTGAATTTTGCTTGAGGGCTTGTATAACGATTTCTTTTCAAAGAATCTACAACTGGTTTCTGTGACAAACCACTAAGTAAGTTGGCTATTTTTTCTGACTGATTGAAACCTCTTTCCACATAACGCCTACCATGCAAAGGAACAAAAGTAATAAAATCAAAATCAGGTAATTTTTGTTTGTCTAAAAATATTTTAAGCATTTTTTCTATAGTCTTAGACAAATCTTCTACATATTGATATTTAAACAAATGAATAATTTCTCCTATCAGAGCCTTCTCATCATATCTAATAACAGAACACTGATTATCTATAAAAAGTGGCTGACAAACTTCACAATAATCCCCCATTAAAGTTTGTTTGTGACAGACAGGACAACAAAAAACACCCGACAAATCGAGTGTTTCTAGACATTCTGAGCATACAAAATCACCTTCTTTGGCACAGTTTAGACAATTTACTGGAAAAAATATATCTTTGATAGAATTGATTATTCCTCCTAGTGCCATAAGACCTAAATTAGTTAGCATCAGTCTTATCCCATACACCATCCACTTTCCAATCATTATTTACTAGAACAAAATCTACTTCAAATATTTTTTGTAACTTCTCTTGTTGTAAACTATCTTCAACATCTTGAGAAATAGTTTCTTCTACACCAATAGAAACTTTAGCAACCCCAATCACTTTGTCAAAATTCACAAGAGAAGAACTAATTACTCGAGTAGTCATACCACTATAATTTTGTCCTTTTTCTTTCATTTGAGTTTTCATCCAAGAAAGCATCTTAGGTGTAACAGTTCCTTCTAATTCTGTAATATGTACATTGTCATTTTGGTTGGAATAAGTAAAAAATCTTTCTACAAATATTTTTGCCATTTGTTTCACAAATAATTCCTCTGGTGTACCAACGGGTTTAACAATGTTTTCATCTGTTTGATTATTTATAGGTGTCAAAACATTATTTGGATTATTTGCATCAATTACATTTTCATTGACAACATTATTTGAATTAGTATTATTTTGTGTGTTATTTTTATCATTAGCTTTGATATAAAAAACAACTAAAAAAGCAATAATTATAAAAGCTGAAATAACCCCCACTGAAATAAAAATTTTTTGTCGCAAAGTGATCATACAAATATCATTAAACTAGATTAAATTATGATAAAATATCTTCCGGTTCATTGTTAGCCATTTTTTCTTTGAACTCTTTTCGAGCTCTTTCAATATCAAGCAATTGTTGAGGATTGGTAGTAACCAACTGATCTTCAGTATAAGAAGCTACGATTTGAATAGCGACATGTTTATTGCCTGCAAAGAAAATACCTTGACCAACAGGGCTATCTAATAACAAATATTTTTCACCTTCAGTCAACATAAAGGTCTTTTGGATAGTATCGACAGCTGATGGAGATTGCTTTAACAACAATTGCATAGCAGAGTTGTTTACAATAGCTTGACCATAAGGAGAACGTAAGAAATCATTGACATCTTGAGTAATAGTCGTCACACCTAAGAAATACTTACGACAACGCTTGACCAAAGCATACATAAATTTTGCACTATCTTCATGAAGCATGAGCCACCAAGCTTCATCAATCATGAGTAAACGTTTTTTACGTTCAGAGCGAACAATATTCCAGATATAATTGATAAGAGTATAAATAGCCATAGGACGAAGCTCATCCTCCAAATCACGAACACTAAAGATAACTAACTGATTACTCGTATTGACATTGGTAGGAGCATTGAAAAGACCCGCAAAAGTACCGTCGGTATATTTTTTTAATCTGACAACCAAATTTTCAGCACCTTCCATACCAGACAAAACATCTATCAAATCTTGCATAACAGGAGCTTCAACAGTAGTCAAATCACTATTAACAGTAATATCTTTTTTTGCATAAGTCTCAAGCAAAGCTCTATCAATAATAGAATCTTCTGTAGAGGTCAATTGACCAAGCATGATACGCATAAGACCTTTTAGGGTAATGACAGCACTACGAATAATATCTTCAGTTGAAACTTGTTGCCCAACAGGACGAGGCAAATCAAAAGGATTTACTTTACTTTCAGAAGCCAAAGAAATATTGACATAAGTACCATTGACAGCTTCTGACAAATGCACATATTCCATTTCAGGGTCAATAACAATCACATCTATCCCCATCATCAAACTACGCAAAATTTCTAATTTTACAGCATAAGATTTACCAGCACCAGAAGTAGCGAAGACTACCATGTTGGCATTTTGCAAAGAAAATCTATCAAATAAAATCAAACTATTATTATGTCTATTGATACCATAAAGAATACCATCATCACTAGTAAGCTCTGAAGAAATAAAAGGAAATGATGCCGCAATTGGTGAAGAATTCATGTTGAAAGAAATCACCAATTCATCTGTGCCAAGTGGAATAGTAGAATTGAAACCTTGCTCAGCTTGAAACAAAACATGTTTACTATGAATCAACTTCGAACCAAAAATATTGTGAATATCATCAGTACTCTTGTCCAGTTCATCTTTGCTCGCGGCATAAAGTGTAATATAAAAAGCAAATTGAAAAAAATGTTCAGTACCTTGAGTAATATCGTCACGCAATGATTCGATATCACGTAAAGCTGTTTCACGAAGAGGATCACGAGCTGCACCTTTTTCAGCATCAGATGATAACTGTGCTTGTAGAGCACCCACTTTATTTTTTAACTGTTTCAAAATAATAGTAGCGTCAACTGGATAAAAAAACATACTCACATCCATGCTCAAATTTAGATTGAGAATAGAAGCATTCCAGCCAACCCCAATATAACGTGGATAACTAGTCACAAAAATAGTACGTAAAAAGACATCTCCTAATTGCAAAAAATTGGATTCCACTTTGAAAGCTGAAGGAGCAATAAGATCACGAATAGCTACGGTACCTTCACGATAAACTCGTTCTTCTTCCAGACTAATCAAATCACTTTGAATTTTATTTTTTTCTTCACTAACAAAACCACTACCTTTGGCACTGTTTTTTTCTTTTCCATTGTAAATTGGTCTAAAGGCCATAAATTAGTTTATTTGATTATTAGTTAAATAACTACTGTTTATTACATCGCTTCTATCTGTTGTTTATCTACATCCCCCAATTGTTCAGCAAAAGAAATATCAGGATTGTAAGTATTGTAATAAAGTTCAATAAGCGATTGAGTATCAAGTTGTACCACCTGCAAACCCATACCTTCCAAACCACCACTAACTTGTCTAACACGCAAATCTAGCCCCTCTTTTCTTTGTCTAAATCTATCATCTTTGAGACGAAGA
>PFPL01000069.1 GCA_002793035.1 Candidatus Magasanikbacteria bacterium CG_4_10_14_0_2_um_filter_33_14 | reverse complement strand
ATGAGCGAGAAATTTTAGCGATGAAGGAGGCAGAAGAGGAGCTTGGTCTAATTGGAAAACTGATAACTCCAAACACATATTTTGAAGACTGGATCGCCCCCGATAAGTAGGACGATTGATTGTGAGAATTACGCGGCCTTTTCAAACTGCGCAGGCGATTTATATCCAAGAGAACTATGCAGTCGTTCTTGATTATCAAAGAGCCCAAATCCGATAGAGCCAACAATTCATGATTGTAAAAAGTAAATTTGTATTATAAGATTTTTACAGGGCCTGTAAAATTTTAAAAGGATTTATGATAGAATTTACAAAAATTCTATAGGATATTTATTCATAATCATTCATGGATGGATGAACATATTTTCATGTCTAAAAAATCCAAAAAATCTTTACTACACTTTTAATGAAACTTGCCACAGATATAAAGTGTCATCAATACCGTACGTCAATTATTTTTACTAATTAATGTATCGCTCATGCGTATAACATAATCAACTTAAAGATATTTGCGCAAACAAAACATGAACTGGAGTTATAAATGCATAAAAATAAATTTTTACATCGAAACCAAAGCGTTGTAAATTTAAAAGGAAACGCAAGTCGATTGTTTTCGACCCTTTCCCTTAGACCTCTCAGTTATGCAGCAAAAAAAATGGCCTTGCGGGGAAGTAGTTTATTTCTTTTTTGTGGCCTAATAGTGATCCCACATCAACTATACCCCAGTGCTTTGGCATTTTACGGTACGGCTCCTTCTATAGAGACTAATTTTTTAAGTGGATCAAAAACATATGATATAACATTTGATTGGGGTGGAGATAGGCCAGGTTTTAGTACAACACCACCAAATCTATTTAGAGGGTGGCCTGGTGTTACTGATTTTCCAATTTACAACGTTGTCACTTCTGATCCTAATCAGAGTGTTTCTTGGGTGTGGGATAAAAAAAATACCGAGAATCAACCTGCAGATCAGATTAAAATTATTGTCACAATGACTGGCAATGTATCAACTTATGGAGGGTTTCCACCAGTTATAATTCATGTTCCTATCTTACATTTTAATCCAGATCATGCAATGACACTACCTATACTGCTTTCAAGCAAAGAATATGTTACTTCGCACACGCATGCTAATAATACTCAAGGGGGGTTATTATCTGCGCCAACTGATTCAAATGACCATCATACGCTAAACAAAGCGGACATATCTGACTTTGATCACGATCACTCTGCAACTGCAGGAGAAGGTGGTGTTCTTTTAGCCGCGAATCTTCCTACACACAATCATATCATTGATAACGTAACGAACCTACAAAATGCTCTTGATGCAAAAGCAGATAGTGTTCATGAGCATACTGTGGATCTTATACGTAATACAAGTGATGGCACTGTAACGGCTAAAATCGGCTCAACATCAGGTTTAGGCGTTGCTTTAGCCTCACAAGGACACAAACATACTAAGACTGACATAACTGACTTTGATCACGATCACTCTGCAACTGCAGGAGAA
>PFPL01000027.1 GCA_002793035.1 Candidatus Magasanikbacteria bacterium CG_4_10_14_0_2_um_filter_33_14 | reverse complement strand
CGTCGTCTGATTCGTCGTGCTGTTCGTCATGGTCGTAATTTGGGACTGGAAAATAATTTTTGTGTGGAATTATCTAAAGTAGTAATTAGTATTTTTTCTGATGTTTATCCTGAGGTAAATCGTAATGCTGAATTTGCTTTGCATGAAATGGAAAAAGAAGAAAGTAAATTTAGAGTAACATTGGAACAAGGAATAAAAGAATTTGAAAAATTAACAAAAGGTTTCCAAATGGCTTTGGAAAAAACTGGTCGTGCTATTACCGAGATTTCTGGAAAACAAGCTTTCAAACTTTATGATACTTTTGGTTTCCCAATTGAGATGACAGAAGAATTAGCACAAGAGAATAATTTAACAATTGATAAAGCTGGTTTTGATGAAGCTTACGTTGCTCACCAAGAACTTTCTCGCCAAGGTGCTGAGCAAAAGTTCAAAGGTGGTCTAGCTGATCACGGTGAAATGAGTGTGAAATATCATACAGCTACTCACTTACTTCACGCAGCGCTTAGAAAAGTCTTGGGTGAACATGTCGAACAAAAGGGAAGTAACATCACTGCAGAGAGAATGCGTTTTGATTTTTCTCATCCAGATAAAATTACGCCAGAACAAATAAAAGAAGTTGAAGATTTGGTAAATGCTGCTATTACAAAAGATTATCAAGTTAGTTTCGCTGAAATGACAGTAGACGAAGCTAGAGCAAAAGGTGCTATAGGATTATTTGGTGACAAATATGGCGAGATGGTAAAAGTCTATACAGTAGGTGATCCAAACGAAATGGCTAATGCAAAACAAGATAGTCCAACCTTTAGTCGTGAGATTTGTGGTGGTCCACATGTTGAACATACTGGAGTAATGGGACATTTCAAAATTGTGAAAGAAGAATCCTCAAGTGCAGGTATTCGTCGTATTAAAGCTATTCTAGAATAATAAAAAGTTACAAGAAACAAGATACAAACAAATTATAAATTCCAAATTATAAAAAGTTTGTTATTTGTTTTTTGAGATTTGTTTGTTACTTGTAACTTGTATCTTAATACACAAATGATAAAAAAAACTTTACAATACGCATGGTCAGTTCGTCACCAATTCACCAAATATTTCATCGTTGGTATTTCTGGTGTATTTTTGGATTTGGCTACTCTTATTTTTTTTAAAGAGTTTTTTGGGTTCAATGCTACTGTTGCTGTGGTTTGTAATCAGATATTGATGCTCACTTACAATTTTATCTTGAATAAATATTGGTCTTTCAAAAATAAAGAAATTCCACACAAACA
>PFPL01000011.1 GCA_002793035.1 Candidatus Magasanikbacteria bacterium CG_4_10_14_0_2_um_filter_33_14 | reverse complement strand
TTTTCCAACGCCTTGGTCGGCAATTCATCCCTGTGAGTCCTGCGTCGGACATCACAGGGAGTTCTTGCCGTCAATCCTTAAAAACGTTTTGTATAAAAGTGACAATAAGGCTCATGCCCATTTTTCTCATAATATTTTTGGTGATAAACTTCTGCTCCCCAAAATTCTCCAGCGGGTAAAATCTTAGTTACAACATCAATACCTTTCACTTTCAAAATATTTATCAATTTTTCTGTAATCTCTTTTTGCTTTTCATCAACTACAAAAACTGCTGACAAATATTGTTCACCGATATCAGGTCCTTGTCCATTTTTCTGAGTTGGATCGTGAATCTCAAAAAAATACTTACACAAAGTTTCAAAATCTGTTTTGTCAGAATCATAAATAATCTCCAAAGCTTCCAAATGTCCTGTATCCCCACCACAAACTTCTTTATAAGTTGGTTCTTGTTTTTCTCCGCCCATATAACCAACAGTTGTTTTGATCACACCATCCAATTTATCAAAATAATATTGTACTCCCCAAAAACAACCTCCGGCAAAATATGCTTTTTTGTTCATAGAAAATTGAATAAAAAATTATTTTTTCTCAAAAAGTAATGACAAAGAATTCACACAATGTCTAGTGTTTTTTGGAGTCAGACCTTCACCTTCGAAAACATGCCCAAGATGAGCGGCACAATTGGCACATTGTATTTCTACTCTACTACCATCAGCATCTGGCAGACGAACAATACTTCCTCTTATTTCATCATCGAAACTTGGCCAACCACAACCAGAATCAAATTTGTCATCAGACTTATAAAGTTTGGTACCACAACGTTTACAAGTATAAAAACCCTTGTCGTGATTTAGATTGTACTCACCAGAAAAAGGCGCTTCTGTACCTTTGTGTATAATTATATTTTCTTCTTCTGGCGTCAATTCTTTAAACATATATTATTTTTTTTCATAACTAAATTTTCTATCTATATTATACCACAAACATATCCATTTGTGATTAACAAAAATCTTTGAATCCTTTTATAAATTCGAATATTTCTTTTTGCAATTCTTCAGGATTGTTCAATACCAAAATATGGTTAGCTTCAGGTATGACATTTAGTTCAGAATTTTTTACCAAACTTTTTATTTTCTCCGCATCTACCATTTTTATGAGACTGTCTTTTTCTCCTTCGATAATAAGCACTTTTTGTTTTATATTTTTCATTATTTCTAAGGCATCATAATTCGCGACCTGCTGATAAGTGAAAATCCAAGATTTGAAAGTAGTGTGAGTAATATCAGAAAATATTCTAGGGATATTCCAATCCCCTGTGCCAATATATTTTTCAAAATCAGCATGTTCGAAGTCTCTTTTCTTTGTTTTTTTCTTTTCCAACAAATAATTCATAATAAGTAAAAAAAACTTGTTTAATTTAAAAAAATAACGAATTTCCTTTGGCCCTTTGTAAGTCGTGTCTATGAAAATGTAGGCCTGTGCCAACTTTGGGGAAAAACTATGGAAAACAGTACTCACCATAGCACCAAAACAATGACCTACTATAATGAAATCCTTTATTTTTTCTTCTCTCAATACTTCGAAAACATCTTTGGCAAACTTATCCAATTCATAATCACCTATTTTTTTTGGTCTATCCGATTTGCCGTGTCCCCGTAAATCTATCGCCAAGGTAGATATACCCTGTTTGTGAAAAAAGCTTCTCTCTTTACTCCAAGCCAAAAGATCTCCACCAACACCGTGTAAAAAAATGAGAACACCCGTATTCCCCTTTTTTCTCACAATATCATAATTTATTTTTGTTTTATCAAAAGATAAAATTTGTTTTTGCATATTTTTTATATTTATACATATTATACTACATCCACTGTATTTATAATAGTATTGAGAGTATACTAAAAATAACTCCAATATGTTCATGTTAATAACTATATATTGTATATTATACGAATATATTATATAATATCTGTAAAATATTATTATGTCAGAAAAACAATCAGTCACTAAAACAAGAAATAAACTTCTACAAAAAAAGTATAGTGAAAAAACTATTACCACTTACCTTTTTTATTTACAAAAATATTTTGAATTTTTAAAAAATAAAAAAATAAAAGATAATCCAAAATCTGTACAAAAATTTTTAGATCAAAAAAAGAAAGAAAAACTTTCGACGCAAAGTCTCAACTTGATTTTAAATATTTTGAATTTTTTTTATACAAATGTCCAGACTAATGTAGACAAACTTGTCATAAAACATTACAAAACCAAAGATAAAAGACCTCAGACTTTGAATGAACTACAAATCAAAAAACTCTTAGCCAATACAAATAATACAAAGCACTACCTAATTTTTGCTTTAGCCTATGGTTCTGGTCTAAAAATAAGTGAATTGGTTTCTTTACGAGTAAAAGATCTAGATTTTGAAAATAATCTCATAAAAATTTGTAATAAACAAGGTAAACAACTAAGAACTAGTATTTTACCAACTATTTTAAAAGATAAACTACAACAATATATAAAGACAAAAAAAACCAACTTCCCATTATTTTCCAATACAAAAAGTACCCAACTATCCACTAGAACACTACAACAAGCCTTTATAAGAGCTTTAAATAGGTCTAAAATCAAAAAACAAGCCTCTTTTCAATCACTTCGTCATAGTTTTGCTACTCAAGTACTAGAAAGTGGGGTAGACAAACAATCTTTACAAAAAGTTTTAGGTCTTAAAAACATTAGAAGTATTGATAAATATAAGAAAAATATAAAAATAGAGAAAATTAGAATAAAAAGTCCTCTATAAAATGTTTCACGTGAAACATTTACAATGAACAACAATCAAAAACAAATAAACAACACCAACAAAATCTAATCAATTATATTTACTGTTCATTGCTATTTGATAATTGACTTTGTTTCACGTGAAACATCTTGTTATACAAACAAAAAACGCCTCTATAAGGCATTTTTAATTAGTTTTGTATACAATGGTGTGTACTTTTAGTCTTCTTTTGCTGTATAAGGCTTTTTTAATTCTCCTTCTACGAATAAAAGACTATGCATAGCTGTAATAAATTTTTCCAAATTTTGAGTATTTTCCTGATATTTAGCCTCTGATCTAGCCAAAGCAACAAATTCAGCGTTCTTTACGGTCCAATTTCTTGAAAAAACATTACTACTAGGTTTACCCATATTTTTATCTAATAACATTTTAGCTGCCAAAACCTCTTTTCTTTTTCTTTCATAAGCAACATTATCACTACTATTTTCATATTCCACGACTTTTTCTTCTAAAAAACTAATCATTTTTGTTACATATTCTAGTATCCCACTCACATCAGCTTTATAAAAAGCCTGAACATAACGAGAATACTCTATTTTTTCCTCTCCAGAAGAGCTTTTATAATCCGCACGAAGCTGATCGAGCACAAATTCTGCATTCAAAAAATTGAGTGGCCAAAAAATTTTTCTATCAAAAGTTTTCTTTTGTACTTCTACTTGCCCCTCAACTTGAATTTTTTCTGACTTTTTTATGGCTAATACTGAACCATTTTCTTTGAATCTCATTATCATCCAACCGGGCTCTAACCCTCTATCTAATATTTCATCAGGATTGTTAGTATCATAATTACCTTCTATACTTCTTCTTACAATACAAAAATCAGTTAAATCTCTAGGTAGTGATTTAACCTCTTTAGATTGTTCCTCTTCCAGAACAGAACTAAAATCTCTATTTTCCAAAGGATAATTTTTTATTCCTGAATCTCGCATAATTGTTTACTGAAAACCTCTATATTATACCACATTTGTATACTTTTGTCAAGCAAAAATATAGCTATTTGTATATACTACTCTATACAAACACACCTTTTAATCATTGTGTCCCCGACATGAGTCGAACATGTGTTTAGAGTTTAGGAAACTCCCGTTCTATCCACTGAACTACGGGGACATTAAAAAAATTTCAAAGTAAAAATAACAAATTCCAAATACTTTGTCCAAAAGTATATTTTATAAACCAATTATGCTATAATAACAGCGTAATTTTACTCACTAAATACTTATGAAAAATTTCGTTGCAACCATAAGTGGTTGGTATGGAACCTTGGCAATGTTATTGGCTTATATACTAATAAGCTTTGATGTGCTAAGTCCTCATTCCTTTTTATACCAGCTCATGAATGTTACAGCAGCTATAAGTCTAGTCTATTATTCGACTATGAGAAAAGACTTCCCGATGTCGGTCTTAAACGTATTCTGGGCTTTTGTAGCGATTGTTGCAACAATAAACCTTTTTTAGTATGCTGTCTATAATAATCGGTATCTTTGGTGTCATTGCCATTGCCATTTTAGCCTTTTTCTTCGGGAAAAGCAAGTAGTAAACCATTGTTAAATGGCTAAACTGTTAAATTGTTGTTTATTTATAAATGGCAATTTAACAATTTGACAATTTAGCAATTCAAATACGTTTGACTAAATAATTTCAAAAATAAACTTATGCAAACATTTATACTTATAATATTAGCTCTCTTACTCGTCGCCACACTTGCCGGACTTTTTTTTCTATACAAGAAGATTCAAGAACTGAAAAACCCAAAAGAAGGGGACCAAAACATGTTTATGTTGTTACAACAACAAATGCAAGAATTGAATAAAACAATGGATCAAAAGATGTCTGAAACAAACAAGAGTATGGGGGATACTCAAAATGTAATTAACAAAACTTTGCAAGAACAATTTGGACAAAACAGTAAAATCATCCAAGGTATTTCAAGTCAGAGTAATAAGATGATTGCTGACATCACCGAAAAATTAACAAGTCTTGATAAAACCAATCAACAAGTCATTGGCTTTTCTGAACAACTTTCAAATCTTGAAAAAGTATTGAAACACCAAAAACAAAGAGGAAATCTTGGTGAAGCTGGTTTGCAACTGGTGATGGAAAATATGTTACCACCAGGAAGTTTCGAATTTCAACACAAATTCGACGATGGAGATATTGTCGACGCACTTATCATCACCAAAGAAGGAACTATTCCCGTGGACGCCAAATTTTCTCTAGATAATTATCAAAGATTATTGCACGAAGAAGATGAAAACGTGAGAAAAAAATTGGAAACGGATTTCAAAAATGATTTGAAAAAAAGAATTGATGAAACAAGTAAATATATCAAAACAAAAGAGGGAACTCTGGAATTCGCCTTCATGTTTATCCCATCTGAAGCAATCTATTACGACTTACTCGTCAACGAAGTCGGTGCGGTAAAAGTAAACACTCGCAACCTGATTGATTATGCTTTCAATGAGAAAAAAGTCGTGATAGTATCACCAACAACTTTTGCAGCATATTTACAAACTGTTTTGCAAGGTCTTCGTGCAATGAAAATAGAAGATGGCGCCAAAGAAATTCGCAAAAATGTAGAACAACTTGGTAAACATCTCAATGCTTACGAAGATTTCATGAAAAAACTTGGTATCAGTATGACTACAACAGTCAATCACTACAATACTGCTTACAAAGAGCTTGGCAAAATTGATAAAGATGTCGTTCGTATTACTGGCGGAGAAAAAAGTGTTGAGCCTGAATTGTTGGATAAACCAAGGATGGATTTGGAGTAAAATTAAAAAATATTATGTTTGAATTAATAAATTCTTACAATAAAAAAGATATCATAATACTCCTTTTCTTTTTATCACTCCCTTTTTTAATTTTGAAATTTAGTAAAAAAAACAGATATCTTAGTTTTTTTATTTCTTTTTTTATAGGATTATTCTTGCTTGTATATAACAAATATTTTACAAAAGAAATTGAATGTTTTCGTCCAAGTGAATTTTTGTGTGGAGGCATATCAGCACATATTTACTCTTATTACTTTGGTTTATTTTTTATCCTTTTTTCAATATTTATAATTATAAAAAATAGTTTGAAAAAAATCTTAAGGTATAACCCTAAAAATAAATAATATGTCCTACATGTGGATCATTAAGAAATTAAAAAATTAAATAAATAATATGATATCTCATTTAAAAAACTTTTTTAATACTTTAATTTTTTGTGATTTTTTTTCTTTGGTTATCATTTTTACAGCTATACTAATTCTTCATATCGATGCACCAATACCTTTGTTCCTACTAGCTTTCATTACCACAATTGTTGGTTTCATAATATACAATAAGTTATCAAAAAGATTACAAAAAATAAATTTGTTCATTATAATCATATTAATATTGTTGATTTTTTGGGATATAAAACATGACATACCAATAGCTACAATATTAGTGGTACTAACAACTATCGTAACACTCCCAATGGTATTGATAATGATGATTATCCAATCATCATACAAAAAAGTTAAGGAAGTAGTAACCCCTAAAAATAAATAATATATTTTATATGTGGATTCTTTAGACACTTTTTTCTGCTATCATTGCAACAATCGTCTTCTCTTTGCTTTATTTATTTTGGGAGAAAAGATTACTATCAAAGCAGCTTTTGGCGCGATACTTATGGTAATTGATGGAATTTTGGTAGCTTTGAGTTAAAAAACAGGCATGTCAAGATTGAACCCTTTATTTTGACCTAAACCTTGACAAAAAAACACAAATACTCTATAATAATCACGCTCTCAATAGTACAGAAATATTTAGTAGTGTTCTCACTAAAAACTGTACTTTCGAATAAACTATTTAAAACAATAAAATTATGCCAATTTTACAAAATGCTAAAAAAGCATTACGCCAAGCAAATAGACGCGCCACTGAAAACATGGTTTTCAAAAAAGCTTACAAAGAAGCTCTAAAAAAAGCTCGTAAAGCTGTAGCTGCTGGTGAAAAAGATATCACAGAAAAAGTTCGCTTAGCTCAAAAAACACTTGATAAAGCTGTCAAAAAAGGAGTTTTGAAAGCAAACACTGCTTCTCGTTACTTATCTAGATTGACTACCAAAGTAGCAACTCCAAAAGTAGAAAAGAAAGCTGTCAAAAAAGGAACAATCAAGAAAAAGCTATCAAAAAAAGTTGCTAAAAAATAAAATAACGTATACAATAAATCCTGACTAATAAGTCAGGATTTTTATTTTATAAAATATATTTATATGTCTGAAAGACCAATGCCTAGAGAAATACGCTTCGCAGGCGAAGATGTCAAAATAAATGAACTAAAAAAAGCTATAGATACATATTTTGAAGAAAAACAAAAAGATGGTATAAGCGAAAATGATAGAAAAAGAATTTGGGAATCTTTTTCTGATAAATATAAAAGAACGATTAAACGTACCAGGAGAGATGGAGGTGTGATAACACCAGAAAAAAGTTCACAAATAGCAACAGAGTTATTATCAGAAGCACGTACCTTGGTAGAAGGTCTTGCCCAAGAAAAAAAAGAGAGTCTTTCACCAGAACTTCTAAACAGGTATGGTGCTGAACAAGAATTTTTGAGAAGAGTAGAAAAAGCAAAAAAAGATGGAGACGTAGTTGTCTTAGTAACTTTTGATTTAGATGGATTCAAAACTATAAATGATACTATTGGTCATACTGATGGAGACAATTTTTTGAAAGAATTAGCAGAAAAATTAAACACTTCTATAAGACCAGAAGATATTGGAATTAGATTTAGTGGTGATGAGTTTGGAGTGTTGATGTCTGTACCAGAAGAACAAAAAGATAATATAAAAACTTTTGTAGAAAGAATAGTACACAAAGTAGAAACAGCAGTAAAAAGACCTGACAAAACAAATCAGGAAATGAGTACTGGCTATATAATAGTTGAAAATGACGAACCAGATAATGAAAATTTCTTTGAAAATAGTAGAAAAAAATCTGACAAAGGCTCTGAAGTCTCTAAACTTATCAAAATACAAAAAATTATAAATGGTGAAGTAACAACTTCCAAAGATAGAGTAGTGTCTTCGGATAAAACAGAAGGATACTTTGAAGACGGAGAAAAAGAAAAGCTTGCTTATGTGCGACAAGTAATGCGTCCAATGAGAGAAGTCTTGAAAAATAAACCTGAACAAGAAATTGTAGAAGCTGCTTTGCAATGTTATGAAAAATTGGTAGAAAAAAAATAAGGAATTTTCGTTTTCCTGACACTGGTAACTAAATTGGTTGGTAAAAAACAAAGTGTATGTAAAAAAATTGACAGATTAAAAGTGGTTTCTTTTTTTATTAGGGGGAGTTAGATGGGGTCTTTAGCAAGATAAAACATCTTATTATACTTCAGACCTCCCCTAGCCCCTCCTAGTAGGAGGGAAATTGTTCAAACATTTTTTGACAAACTGATTTCATAGTTTTAATTGGTCAGTTAAAAAAGTTAAAAACAAGGCTAATTCTAGCCTTGTTTCTATTATATCACCAACCAATTTAGTTACCAGTCTCGTTTTCCTTATTCTAAATAGTTAAATTATTTTTTATATAGTACCCACAAAAACATCAAGCAAAAAAGACTGACCGCCCTGGCCGGTCTTTGTTTTTGTATCCATTTCCAAAAGTTTCAAATAAATATCTTTTATTTGAGACAATGTATAGCGTTTTACAAAAGACATTGACTTGGTCACGACAAAAGGATGAAGTCCTAGCATCTTAGCCAAATCGCTACTATGAATGTTATCTTGTTTTTCATAGACTTCACGCATCTCGAGTAATATTCTAAACTGACGCAAAATCATCGCAAAAATATACTGAGCATCTTCACCATTTTCATATTGTTTACGAATCATTTTGAAAGCTTTGTCTTTTTGTCCAGCGACTATGGCGTCCACGAGATTGAAAATACTATCATCCACTTTTTCTTCTACAAATTTTTGTACATCACCCAAAGTAATCTCTTCGTTGGTATAAGAAACAAGTTGATCAATAAGAGTGGATAGTGTCCACATGTCACTACCAAAATTAGAAGATAAAAAGTTGAGAGCTTTCATCTCAATCTTGCCACCACGAGAAACAATTTCACTTTTTATCCAATTTGATAATTCAAATCCTTTCATCTCTGGAAAACTTTGGGCAAATTTTTCTTTTTTTAAAAGTGCAAAAAATGTTTTGGCATTTTTGGTTTTGAAAGTATCGTTTCCTTCCCAAAACATAACAATATTTTCTTCTGGTAAACCTTTTTTCCCACTGGAAGATGGTCCGCCTTGGGTGGACTCAATCCTAGCCATCAACTCTGGCAAAAAATCTTTGTGATCACTGTTACTCAATAGATTTTTCAAAATAATCATTTTTTTATCCGCCAAAAAAGGAGATGTCAAAAGCTGAGACATAATATTGCCACTAGTTTCTTTGTTACAATCAAGTTCAACTACATTGTAACCTTGTGGATCACGCTCTACTTTGAACTTGTCGACCATTTTTTTTAGTTGTTGTTTACTGCGGTAAGTATCCTTACCATACAAAAAAATTATCATAACACACCATTTTTATTATCCTACAAATAAACTGCTAGAATTGCTAAATTGTTACATTGTTAAATTGCTATCTAGAAAAAATAACAATTTAACAATTTGACAATGTAACCATTTAAGAACGTTTTTATATAATTTGTTTTAATACTTTAATATTTTTATATTTTAATGAAAGTTTATTTAAGTTTCCCCCAACAATAACCAATCGAAACTTCTACATCAAGAGGTACTTCTAGTTTCACGACTGTTTGCATTTCATTTTTCACAATTTCCGCCACCTCATCTTTGACACTTTCTTCGACTTCAAGCACGATTTCATCGTGAACTTGTAAAATCATTTTTGCTTTGTCAGCCAAACCTTTTTCTATAATTTTTTTGTCTACGGCTATCATCGCCAGTTTCATAATGTCAGCTTCAGTACCTTGGACTGGCATACTGATAGCCATACGCTCTCCTGAAGATCTAAGTTGGAAATTGTTTGAAATAAGTTCAGGAATATAGCGACGACGTCCAAACATAGTTTCGACATAGCCTTCTTTTTTTCCTTTTTCTATCACTCCTTCTATATATTTTTTGACACCAGAAAAAGTATTGAAATATTTATCTATGAATTCTTGAGCTTCATAACGACTGATACCCGTACGAGAAGACAAACCAAAAGCTCCCATTCCAAACAAAACTCCAAAATTAACTTCTTTGGCAGAACGTCTCATTTCTTTGTCCACTTCTTCTAGCTTCACACCATGAATAGCCGCAGCCGTAGCAGTGTGAATATCTTGTCCACTCTTGAAGATATCGATCATTTTTTCATCTTTGGCCAAACAAGCTACAACACGAAGATCAATCTGAGAATAATCTGCAGCGACAAGAGTATGACCTTTTTCAGCTACAAAAACTTCACGAACTTTTTTACCCAGCTCAGTACGGATAGGAATGTTTTGCAAATTTGGTTCAGAACTAGAGAGACGTCCAGTAGAAGCAATAGTCTGATTGTAAGTAGTGTGAATTCTGCCTGTAGTTTTGTTGATAAGTGTTGGCAAGACATCTATATAAGTATTGCGCAATTTTTCAAGTTCACGAAAATTTTCAATATGGTCAATTATAGGATGAATGTCATGTAATTTTTCTAATTCGGAAGCGGCCGTGGAATAACCTGTTTTTCCTTTTTTGATTCCGTCAGTTGGTAAGCCCATTTTTTCAAACAAGACATCACGAAGCTGAGTAGAGGAAGCCACATTGAATTCTTCGCCAGATTCTTTCCAAATATTTTTTTCCAACTTAGCTATTTCACGAGTAACTTGTTTGGACAAATCTGAAAGTAAATCTACATCGACAAAAACACCATTTAGTTCCATCTGACCCAAGACTGGCAAAAGAGCTATTTCAATATTATCATACAACTCTTCATATTTTTCTTTTATTATTTTGTCATTATAGATAGTATAGATTTCGAGAGTTGCCAAGACACCTTCAAGCAAATCTTGAGGATTGACGCCAAACAAACTTTTTTGTTCTTCGGCTAGATTTATTTCTCTACCAAGTTCACGAAGAGCAAGAGACTTGAGGTCGTGAGCTCTAGTACTGGTATTTAGAATATAAGAAGCAATCATGGTATCAAACAATCTGTTTTTTACTTCGACATTATTTAGCTTCAGAAGCTTTATCAAATTTTTGATATCGTGACCGACAAAAGTTTTTTTGTTATCAGCAAATATTTCAAACACTTCTTTATTAACTTTATCAAAAAAATAATTGCCTGAGTAAGTAGAGATAAGCAAAGAAAAATCATAATCAGCGAACATGTCGTCACCTTTCATAGTTTCTTTGACGACAAAAACTTTTTCTTTTTTTATTTTCTCCAAAACACTTTTCAAATTGTCTGCCGTTACATTTATTATTTTTTTGGAAAACTTTGTCTTTGTTTTTTTGTTTTGTTTTTCTTCTCCAACTACACTTTCACCACCAGACAATCTTTTTACAAGAGAATAAAATTCAAATTTTTGAAAAAGTTTCACGACTGTATCTCTATCAAAATCTTTGGTCTCGGCTTTGACTAAATCAAAATCAATACCTTTGACATCAGTCATGATAGTCGCCAACTCTTTACTCATAAAAGCATTTTCTTCATCGGTTTCTAATTTACTAATAACGCTCGCACTAAATTCTTGATAAAGTTTTGAATCTTTATTTTTCAGTTGTTTGTATATTTCATCGATACCACCAATTTTCGTTATTAAGCTAACAGCCGTCTTATCACCAATACCTTTGACACCTGGAATATTATCAGAAGAGTCACCACGAAGAGATTTGTAAGAGACGACCATGTCTGGTGCAAATCCCATTTTTTCAAAAACAGTTTTTTCATCACAACTTTCGAATTCTGACATTCCTTTTTTCAACAAATAAATTTCAATATTATCCTCGTCATTTACTAACTGCAACAAGTCCTTATCTCCTGTAACGATTAACGATTTGACTTTTGACTTTTGACTTTTGACTTTATGGACTATAGTTCCCATCACATCGTCAGCCTCAAAACCTTTTTTGGTAAAAATAGGAATATTGAAAGCTTCAACCAATTCATAAACAAGAGGGAATTGATCATAGAGATCTTGGTCTGCTGCCACACGAGTAGCTTTGTAATCTTCGTAGACTTCATCACGAAAAGTTCCACCAGCTACATCGAAACTCACAGCCAAATAATCTGGTTTCACATCATTGATAATTTTGAGAAGCATAGACGCAAAACCATAGACAGCATTAACAACAGTACCATCTTTGACCCTCATTGGAGGTAAAGCATGATAAGCCCTATGAACAATAGCGTTGCCATCTATAATTACAAGTTTTTTGAGATTTTGTTCTTTTGTGTCTTTCATAATTTTTATTATCCAATATATTGTAACACAGAGAGATAAAACAGGAAAGCAGAGTCAATTTGTCAGCATAAATAGTTTATCAAAATACAATTTACATTTTGATAAATATAATGATATAATTCTATTGTACGCCAACTACAAACCAGGGAGGTTATAATGGCGCACGGTAATCAAGGTACTGGCAACTGGAAGAAGAACCGCGACAGTCACGAAAAAAAACGTGCAGGTGGCGAGAAGGCCAAGTCACGGAGTAGCTGGGTCGACATGGGCAAGAAAACCAACTCCAACCGTAACAAGTCGCGGAAGGGAGGTGGTGGCAAGAGCCTCATCGACATCATCTTCGGCAAGTAGCCAGAATCGGAAAAACGTAAACGCGTGCCAGCGTATATACAAAATATTCATCTGTAGTGGCACCTACAGATGAACCCTTCTCTCATTTTTAAAAAATTATAATTAAATAAAAACAATGAAAAATATTCATCTACACATCCTCCAAGCAAATCCTTTGCTAAAATTATACTATTCCAAGTTAAAAAAGGAATTTGATTTGGTATTAAACCAAATTTCTAAATATCTAAATATACAAGATATTGATATTTTAGTAATAGAAGATGAAACATCCAATGATGGTCCTGTTGAAACAAAAATATTAAATGATAACTTGTTAACCATTGTTTTTAACACAAAAAATAAAGATTTCAAAAATAAATTAAAAGAACATGTCAGACGTCCACTTTCATATGATTTATACTTAATGAGTATTTACAAAAAATTTGGAGAACCAAAGACATTATTGCAAGAAATATTAATGCATGGCGTAGCTATTCATTTTGAAAAGACACTTACAAAATTCTCTTTGTCAGAAGATTTTAAATTAAACCAAAAGGAAATTAACACTTTAATTGATAAAAACAAACGTTTTTTTAAACTAAAAAATTACAATCCAGATAAATGGTTTTACAACCATAAGAATAAACCAGCTTTTATTGGCAGGGTAATTGGCTATTTTCTTATAGAAAATTATTTGAAAGAACATAAAGACAAAAAACTTGAGACCCTCTTGAAACTTAGTCCAAATAAACTTGAAAAACTCATTTAACTATAAAAACAGTCTAACTAAGGCTGTTTTTTCATGGACTTTATAAACTTTCAACTAAATTACCTTGACAAAAAGACTTTTTCCTGATATATTCGACTGTTATATTGCTGGGTAGTTCCCAGCTTTGTAGCACAGCCCTCGGGAGGGGCTTCTGGATATGATAAACAAATTCTTCAAGTTGCTCGTTTTCTATCTTCTTCTCCTAAACCTATTGTTCGTCAAGAGAATCCTCCAAGTCTTGACGTACAATGTGGGGAAGATCGATATCTCCAAAATGAACGATCCTCTTCCGAACGAATGGTTCTTTGTCTTTAGTATCGTGGGGGTTCTTCTTCTGATATTTATGAAAGAAAAATGAAGAAGCCCCCTCGGAGAAGAGAACCTCGCCCCCGGTCGGCGCGTTTCGCAAGAAACGTTGCTGACCGGGGGCTTCTGCATTTTTGAATAAAATTAAATTTGTTTATATTCGTTTAATTCATTATATCTGTGTTCTATTGTTAGTTTAATAGAACGCGAATTGAACTAATCTAACGAATTTAAACGAATTCACTATTTACACCCTCCAAACTAAGAACTCTAAACAATGAACTGTTTTGTCCCTTGACTTTTTACCTCTTTTTCCCTATAATCTACCTATTAATTCAGTTATTCTTAATATATAAGTAGTTATGCTTACACTACTCCTTATCGGACCAGCC
>PFPL01000062.1 GCA_002793035.1 Candidatus Magasanikbacteria bacterium CG_4_10_14_0_2_um_filter_33_14 | reverse complement strand
TTGTAATTATACTGCTAATACTGATACAAGTTCAGGTGGCGATAGTATAGTTACACAGGAAGAAAATAATATGATGGAAAACGTTGAGGGTGAGGTGGTAATAGACGTAGATGGTCAAAACTTTAGTTTTTCACAAAGTGAGATAAAAGTAAAAAAAGGTGACAAAGTAACTATCAATTTCAAAAGTGCAAGTGGCTTTCATGATTTCGTGATAGATGAATTTGCTGTCGCTACCAAACAAGTCCAAACAGGTGGGGAATCATCTGTTACTTTCATCGCTGACAAAGCTGGTACATTTGAATTTTATTGTAGTGTAGGAAAACATAGAGAGATGGGTATGGTTGGTACTTTGGTTGTGGAAGATGGTGACGTTATGGTGGGAGGTACTAGTCTTTCTGGTTCACCGGAAGCTATGCAAAACGATACAGATCTGAGTGGAGAAGTAAATCTAGATGTAGATTTGTCAGGTGATATGATAAAACAAGTAGGCGACAAAATGATGAAAGATGATGAAGAAGATAAAATGATGAAAGAATCCGCTGGTATTTACGAAGATTATAGTGCTGACAAATTAGCTTGGGCTGATAGTGGTAAAGTAGTTTTATTTTTCAAAGCTAGTTGGTGTCCAAGTTGTAATGCTCTCAACAAAGATGTAGAAGCTCATTTGAGTGAAATACCTGCTGGAGTGCATATTCTAAAAGTTGATTATGACAATTCTACTGAACTCAAGAAAAAATATGGTATCACTTACCAACATAGTTTTGTTCAGGTAGATAGTAAAGGTAAACAGATTGCAAAATGGGCAGGTAGTTCTACTTTGTCAGACTTGGTAAAAAATATTAAATAATTAAATTATGACTTTACTCGTCGTAGCCTTCATCGCTGGTCTGCTAACTATTTTGGCGCCGTGTGTTTTGCCACTCTTGCCAATCATTGTTGGTAGATCAGTCAATGGACAAGATAAATACAAACCACTTATTGTTAGTGCGTCTCTCGCTGTTTCTGTGGTTTTGTTTACTTTGCTTTTGAAATCGAGCACAATATTTATCAATATTCCACAAAGCACTTGGAGTTATATTTCTGGTGGAATTATCATTTTCTTTGGTCTTATTACAGTTTTTCCAGAAATTTGGGAAAAGATTTCTCTAAAATTAAATTTTAGTAACAAATCAAATCAATTGCTTGGTAAATCAGCTCAGAAAAAAGGTGTGGTTGGAGATATTTTAGTCGGTGCGGCTTTGGGCCCGGTATTTTCTAGTTGTAGTCCTACTTATTTTCTGATTTTGGCCACAGTCTTGCCTCAGAGTTTTGCAAAAGGTATTTTGTACTTAGTTGTTTATGCTCTTGGCGTTTCTGTTATGTTATTAGCCATTGCTTTCATTGGACAAAAGCTGGTGAAAAAACTTTCTGGTTTTGCCGATCCAAAAGGAAAATTCAAGAA
>PFPL01000055.1 GCA_002793035.1 Candidatus Magasanikbacteria bacterium CG_4_10_14_0_2_um_filter_33_14 | reverse complement strand
CAAAGGTGTAGGAAAAAAATTACTAAATGTAATAGAAAAATCTCTTTTCAAACAAGGTTGTACAAATATAAAAATTGAATCAACTGTTACTGCCAAAAAATTTTATCAAAAACAAGGTTACGAAATTAAGAAAAAAAGTTTTCACATGTTCGAAAATCAAAAAGTAGAAACATATATTCTTTCTAAAAAAATATAAAACAAAAAACCAGTTATTACTAACTGGTTTTTATTTTTAAATGTTTCTTAACTCTCCAAACTTTCACCCTCACTATAAACTTCAGAATCAGGAACAGTAACAACTCTATCGAATCTAAAGTTTAGTTTATTGAACTCTGTTTCATTTGGAATGTGTCTTTTTACTTGTTTGATATTATCTATTGTATCTGGTTCTAGTCTATATACTTTAGGGTCGTTTTGGTATTTTATTAATGTATAGTTAGGGTGAGTTGTAGTATCTATTATTTCTTCTTTAGAAGTATATTTATCTAACAGTCTTTGGTCTATATCTTCTATCCAGTTCCAATTATAGTTTAATTGCTTAAAGGTTGTTTCATTTGTGATCCAATATTTATTATTATTTAGAAGTAGATATACTTTTGGATCGGTGACTGTTTTAACTAAAGCACCATATTTTGGATCATATTTTGGTCCCCATGGCATGAAGCCTAGATTATCATTTGGTATTAGGTTTAGAGTTTTACTATCTGTTAGATTTACATCTTTCCAAGATGTAAAGTAACTAAAGTAGATATCTGATCTTTGGAAGGCTCTCTTAGTACAGTTACTTGTTATATAATATACTGTCTTATTTGTTGTTGTCTTATATGCTTGTTCTTTTATTAGTGGACAATTACTATTATCATTTATTGTTTCTATTACTACTTCATCTGTTGCGTCAGTACTTTGTCCGGTAAGGGTTATTTGTGCTGAGTAGATTATTGTCCCACCTTGGGCTGATCTAAACTTAGCGTAGACTGTTTTGAGGCCATTTCCTTCACTTAGTGTCCAATCTTTAGTTGAGTTATATTTCTCAAAAGAAACATCTTCAAATTCAGCGTTATTAGCTATTGCCATTAATTCGGCATTTTCTACATTGAAGTTTAGAGTTACTCCTCTTGTTTTTGTTGTGGCTTCGCCACTATTTATGGTTATAGCTTTTGTACCTTCTATCACTTTTGGAGGGTTATCATAAATATTTGAGCTTCCAGCTGACAAAAATGTTAAAGTAAAATTAGCAGAACCTGAACTAACACTATTCATTGTTACGATCATATCGTTACTACCATTACCATTTGTGTCAATATTTTGACTTTCACCAGCTGCCAACGTTACAGTTGCTGGATTTGAATGAATTGTAAGCTGTGCTTTCAAAGTACCCCCATCATCAATGATGTCATCAACTACCGCAGTATGAATATCACCTAACTTACTCAAAAATTGATAACTAGGTGTAGCATTATCATTACTCAAAGTCAAAATTACAAAATTTGCTATGGCAGAAGTAGTGATACTACTACTATCTGACTCTACATAACTAGTATTATCTGAATTATATATTGCTCTTACTGTAAAAGTATAACTGGTACCAGCAGTAAGACCAGTTACAGTATAGCTTGTACTTGTAGTACTACCATACAAAGTACTTCCGCTATATATTTTATATACAGTTGTATTTGGGTTATTATTTGCAGACCAAGACAAATTTGCAGATGTTTGGCCGTTAGCAGACGCTGATAGACTCAAAGGTTTGGCAGGATTAAGAGTAACCGTCGTAGTACTGACATCTGAGTCAACAGTGCCGTCATTTGTAAATGAATAAAGACAATACTCTGTATTTGGCGTTAGACTATCTGCTGAAATATCCCAAGTAGAAGTGACTATAGTATCTGAGGAAGCTGTGTTTACTCCTGTAACTACATTATTTGTGACTGTTAGACTTCCTGAGACACTATCTGTAGCCGAGCTAATAGTAGAAGTAGCTTGAGCACTATATACTCCACAAGTTCCTACTTCATAATGATATTGTATTGTTAAGTTATTCGCGTCAGTGTCATTTACTGTTGACACTATACTGACATCCCCGACTTCGTCGGTAGCTGATGTAGCTGAAAGAGATGTAAAGGTTGGTGATGAGTTTGAATTATAACTTGCATCGAAAACCAACACACGATTATTACCAGAATCTGCTATATAAAGCCATTCATTACTAGAATCATAACCGATACCATAAGGACCATCTATTAAACTTTGCGTTAAATCATATTGACTAGTAACGAAATCACTTTGTCCCAATACATTGATAGCATTCTCATTATTATCAATAGAAGAAGCATCAAAAACCAACACACGATTATTATAACTGTCTGACACAAATAACAGATTGTTTGTTGTACTATAATCCATATCTTCTGGTGACCAAAGTGAGCTCTGTGTTACTGCATGTGAATTAGATGTAAAATCACTTTGTCCCAAAACATTTATAGCATCTTCACCATTAGTAATAGTTGCTGTATCAAACACCATTAT
>PFPL01000047.1 GCA_002793035.1 Candidatus Magasanikbacteria bacterium CG_4_10_14_0_2_um_filter_33_14 | reverse complement strand
AAATCTAACAAAAACTTTTTCTAATATAAAATAAACAATAAACACAAAAATAGTTGTAAGTGATATTTCCCAAGCATAATATTTGAGTAATGTAACTTTTGGTAATATACCATTTATAACTGTTAATACACTATATGTAAAATGAAATATTAGGAAAGTTACCAAAGACATTATAGTCAATGACCAAATAGATCTATTCGTAAATATCTCATAATATAGCCAATAAATAATTAAAAAAGTGATTGTAAAAGTGATTGAAAAAACACCAAAATATACATCACTATACAGATCAGAAAGAAAACCAGCAAAAAAAGCCAACCAAACAATACTTCCTGAACCCCAGAAAGATAAAAAAATAAGTAAAAAACTTATAAGCAAGTTTATATTTGACCAAGGATAAGGAAGAACATAAGAAATATATAAATTTGCTATAAAAAAGAGTATAAGCAAAATTATAGTCAATATTGTTTTTAAAACAGTTCTCAACATATCTAAAAAATTATACAATTAACTACCAATAATAATAGAAACAAAATTGATGTATGTAAGATCAGTCGCAGGAGTGATTACTGCTTGTTGAAAAGGTTCGTGAGGTTGTTTGTCTACCAATTCTATTTTGCCAATTACTAGACCTTTTGGTAATCCTTCTGTTAAACCAGACGTAATTACAGTATCACCAGGAGTGACTATCTCATTTTGAGGTATATAATTCATACGTACACCTAATCCATAACCACCTTCTACCAAGCCAATACTTCTATCAATATTTAATACAGTAGCTCCGATAGCACTACTATTATCATTTATTAGTCTAACTACAGATCTATTTTCTTCTACTTTAATAATTTTACCAATAAGGATACCCTCATTTACAACAACAGGATTATCAATCATAATATTTTCTTTACTACCTTTGTCAATTACAATTGTAGTCCCCAATGGATTGACAGTCCTACTCAAAACTTTAGCACCAATATGTTGAAAATTTTTATTTACAAAAAAATTTAGCTGTTTTTTTAATTCTTCATTGTCTTCTGAAAGAAGTTGTACTTGTGTTTTCAATACTTCATTTTCTTTTTTACTATCTTCTATAGTATTTAATTCATCGATAGTAAAATTTTTTTCTCTTTTTATAAAAAATGATTTTACATTATTAATTGGTTTTAAACTCCAATCAACGATAGCGACAACTGGTTTTTCTATGAAATTTATCCAATGCAAATAACGCAAACCAAGTACAAAAATAACTACAACAAAAATAGTTACAAAAGTTGCAGTCTTAGTTTTTTTGACCATAGAACAACTGTGTTATAAACTTTTTATTTTGTATGTTTAGACGATGGTAAAGCCACCAAATTTAGCAATTCATCTTCTTCTAATAATATACCAGCTCCACGTACTGTAGTTGTAAGAGGATCGTCAGCAATTCTGACCGCAATTTCAGTAGCACGAGATATCACTTTGTCTATACCACGAAGTAAAGAACCACCCCCTACCAATAACAATCCTCTTTCATGAATATCAGCAATTAATTCAGGGGGTGTTGTTTCTAATGTCATCTTAATATGATCCACAATTGTTTTCACACTACGAGCAATAGCTTCACGAATTTGACCATCGCTAACTAATATTTCTTTTGGTAAGCCTGTTACTACATCACGACCTTTCATCGTGAATTCAATTGGTTCATTACCTGGCAAAGCAGAACCTACTTTTAGTTTTATTTGTTCTGCATGACTTTCACCAACCAAAAGATTGAAAACTTCTCTAGCATATTGAGTAATGTTTCTATTCAATTCATCTCCTGCAATCTGAGTAGACTTCCAAGTTACTACACCATTAAGTGAAAGCACTGCAATTTCTGTGTTCCCTGCTCCAATATCTACCACCATATTTCCAATAGCTTCTTGTATTGGCAGACGAGCACCAATAGCCGCGGCCATTGGTCCTTGAACTACGATAGCTTCACGAGCACCTGCTGAGGTAACAGCGTCTTCTACAGCTTTTATCTCGACTTCAGTTACATCCAGTGGTACAGCAATAACAACACGAGGACGACTAGACAAAGAAAAACCATCTTTTTGAACTTTATCAATAAAATATTTCAGCATTTTTTCGGTAACTTCATAATCAGAAATTACACCTGCTGTCAGAGGTTTGGTAACTTGAATATGCGCCGGAGTTTTACCAAGCATTTGTTTTGCTTCTTGTCCTACTGCCAGTATTTGTTCAGTCTTTGTATTGATAGCTACTACAGAAGGTTCATCTATAACAATACCTTTGTCTGGAGTATAAACAAGGGTATTTGCGGTACCCAAGTCTATTGCAATATCTTTTCCTATTTTTCTAAAAAAATTATTAAACATATTTTCATTTTATTATTTCAATGTATCTCTTTATCTTCATTTATTAAATAATTCTTACTATTTTAGCAATTCAGAGATTGAAATAATCTTAGCTTCTTTTTCATTACGTTTTTTCACTTCCACACTATCACTAACCAAAGTTTTTGGACTGATAATAACACGAAGAGGAATACCGATAAGATCACTATCTGCAAACTTCTCCCCTGCTCTAACACCTTGTCTATCATCATATAATACTTCTTTGTTTTGTTTTTGCAAACTTTCATAAATTTCATCAGCTTTTTTTACGTCTGACTCCTCTGTACAAAGTGAAACTAAATGAATTTGAAAAGGTGCAACAGTTTCTGGCCAGACAATACCCTTGTCGTCAGATAATATCTCAACGATAGATCCCATTAATCTTCCTAAACCAATACCATAAGAACCCATAAAGACATGCTTATTTTTTCCGTCTTCATCTGTATAGCTAAGATCAAATGGTTCTGAAAATTTGGTCCCCAAAGTAAAAATATTACCCACTTCTATGGCTTTTTTCTCTACAAGTTTTTCTTTGTCTAGTCCAAGTTCAGATAAAACTTCGTCAGTATATACCTCTTTGTTGACAGCCATTCCACTTTTTTCATCTACATAGATTATATCTTCACCAGCTTCTGTGATAGCTTGAAATTCATGAGAAAATCTTGAAAAGGTTCCACCTGATGCGAAGGTAATATGTGTAAGACTTCCAATACCAACACGTTCAAATATATTTTTGTAAGCTACTTTTGATTTTTCATAAAAATCGTTATGTTGAGCTTCATCTTTTGAAAAAGAATATAATGCTTTCCAAAAGAATTCACGTCCTCTCATTATTCCGGACTTACTTCTTGTCTCATTACGAAAAATATCCTTAAAATCATATGGATATACTGGCAAATCTTTGTAAGAGTGAATATATTGTTTCAAAATATTTGAGTATGCTTCTTCATTGGTAAAAGACAATCCAATTTCTGTACCATTTTTTAAACTTGTTTTGAACCAATTATCTACAATAGTATCATCCCAGCGATTAGATTTTTCCCAAATTTCTTTATTTTGTAATACTGATGTCTTCATTTCTACACCACCAATTGAATTCATTTCTTCTCTTATAATTTCTTCAATTTTTTTCATGACACGCAAACCAAATGGTAAATAGCTATATACCCCTGCCATTTCTTTGTGCAAAAATCCTGCACGAATTAATAGTTGCGCATTTTTAGACACTTCATCAGCAGGTGCTTCTTTTCTAGTTTTAGTGAATAATTGACTTTGTTTCATATAAATTTTTATTTTTAATAGTTAGTTGCTTTCGGTTTGTGCTTGATAGAAATATTAAAAGATATTATCAAGACAAACATAATCAGAAGTAAACTCCCTGTAATAATGTTTAGATAATCTTGCGCTTGTAAAAACAAAGCAATAACAGCAAAGATAGACAAAAACAAAGATTGACGGAAGCTTATCTGTACATAGCGGAATAGCGGCAAATCTTTGGCTCCAAAAAATCTATAAAAGAAAAAGAATATAATTGATAAAGTACCAAGAATAGACAAAAAAAGACTTCCATAAAAGAAAAGAAAGCCTGAAAGTGGTGCAGTAAAAGGATCAATATTTAAAATAACAAAAGCCCATGATACCCAGCAAAGCATGGTAGCAAAGATCATTGTGGCGATATATTGGCGTAAATTCATAAATATAACAAAATATAGCTATTTGTAGCTATATTTATATTACACGTTTTTTAAGCCTTTGGCAAGAGTGATTTTGGGGCTAATTTTTAGATTTTCTTGTGAATAATCTTCTAAAAAATCCAGATGGTTTAGATTCCTCTATTTTATCTGCTTCTTGTTGTTCTAATTGCATCAATTCTTCAATCGGTGTTACTTGTTGATCTAAATCTGAAATAGCTAAGCCACCTTGTGTATCTTCCAAATTCCTATTAACAAGAGATAATTTACCATCCTCTTTTAGCAATTCAACAATATCTTCTTTACCAACAGCCCTTAATTCCTTAATAACTGTACTTCTTATATTTGACCATCTTTCACTCCTTGCTGGAGGAAAAATTGGTATAATCTCTTTTAAAAATTCTATATTTGAGTTATAAAAAAAATTCAAAATATTTGCAGTAGCCCCATCTGATTCATAAATACACTTAAGTAAATCAATAATTTTTTCATTTGATAATTTATTTTCTTTACCTAATGAAATTAACAAAGCTGATGCTACACGTGGTTGTTTCAAAATCCTACTCCATAAAATATTTAAATTAGTTTCATCAGCATAATCTTGCATAATCAAAAAAACATAAAGTTCCTGTGCAGCTGTAGCAGTTTTATCTTTTGCGACAGCTCTCAACAATTTTTTCATTCTTTCTTTTGGAATTTGATGACCTTCTTGGATTGTATCCCTTACTAAATATAACCACTTTCTAGGATTATCTTCTAAAAGTCTAAATACTGCCTCTTCTTGTAAACTAAAATTATCTACAGATGATGGATCTACTTCTTGTCTAATATGATCAAAACCCTTTGGTGTTTTACCTTGTTTTTCTCCCATATTTTTAAAAATAAATAATTTATATTTACTTAAGTCAAATACCTAATCCTATCCACTTCATTTCTTCCCAATTTTTCATTCAATTTCTCCACAATTTGCGTTTGATTTAGTCTGATTTCTTGCGCCATGGCTGAGCTACTACAACTAATAGTAAGAGTACGATTTTTTAGAAAAAGTGGAATAGCAGTCTTTACTAACTCTTCACCAAACATCTCGAGCAACACAACTTTGGATTCTTCAACTACTTGAGAATCATCCAATTGTTTTTTGAGAGGTCCTTTTTGATTGAACCTACTGTTTAGTGTGTCTCCAAGGGAGGAAAAGGACATAATTTTACAATTTAAAATAAGTAGAGATACAATAGAGATAATATTGAGATAACTACAAATACTGATTATAACTTTTATTTATGATTATCTCCTTATCTCTATTTATCTCAATTTTATTTTCTTTACTTTATCTTACCATATATAATCTCAAATCCAAAATCATCTTAGAATCAAAGCTGACGAAACTCACAAATCTCTTTGAAATCACAATACTGACAAACATGCTTGTTTGGTGTCGCTTTGAAATCCCCTTTTTGAATCCTCTCCATCGCGTCAAAAAGTTTTGCTTCTAGTTTTTCTTTATCTTTGTCAGTGCCGACAAAAGACATTCTCTTGTTTTCATTCAAATAAAAAAATGTCAACTTATCAATTTTGCCCATATTCTGATATTGAGGCAAAGTCTCGACAGCAATCTGATAAATAAGAAGTTGTTGTTTGTCGTCAATAGTCAATTTGTCTTTTGGTTGACCAGTCTTATAATCTATAATTTCCAATTTATCTTCGCCAACAGGATCTATTCTATCGATGCGACCTTTGATGAAATATTCTCCAATTTTAATTTTGAAACCACCTTCGATAGAAACTGGGATAGTCCAAGAATCTTTTTGAGATCTATAAAATTCTTTGAGCAAATCTTCACCTTTGGCAAAATATTCTTCTCTTTGGTTTTTACTCTTGTACCAATCTGGAATCCATTTTCTTTTGTATATGGCGAGTAACTCTTCTTGACTAGGTACTTTTATTTTACCGTCACTAGTATCTTCCACAACAGTCTCAAACAAAGATACTTGTTTGGCACTATTCATATCTTGCACTTTTTCATAGAATTCTTGCAAAGTACCGTGAACAGTATTACCAAAACTAAAATGCGGACTTCCTTTACTTGGCAAATTCAAGACGTAAGCAAGCTTATAATTGTAAGGGCATTTTTGATAAGTACTAATACGAGAATAAGAAAATATCTTTGGTGGAATATATTCTATTTCTTCTTGATTATTTTCTACTTGAGTGTTTAATTTTTTGATTTCTTCCATTAGGCTTTGTTCTTTTTCTGCTAGTTTTTTTTCTTTGTTATTGAAATCAAGCTCGGCGAGAAAGCGACTAATTTTCTTAGCTCTAGTACCACCATAACTACTGGCACTTGTCAGAAATAATCTTTGTTTGGCACGAGTGACTGCTACATAAAAAAGACGACGTTCCTCTTGATAGTGCAAATCATTTTTTTCTAAAAATTTTTCTCTTATCAAATCATCTGGCAACGCAATCCCCTCACTTTTTCTTCGTGTTGGAAATCTCTCTTCTACCAAATTTACAATGAAAACATTTTTGTATTCAAGACCTTTTGAACCATGGACAGTGATGATATTGACTGAGTCTGGTGTGTCTTTGATTTGATTTATTTTGCCACCATCACCTGACTCAATAATGAATTCATAATTTTCTACAAAACCAGCCACGTGTGCTCCCGGCACATTTTCTTCGTAAGTACGAATAAGATCAAAAAATTGTTTCAGATGATAGATTTGTCTAATAACATTTTTGTTATCTTTATTTTCTTCAATAGTTAAATATGACAGATAACCAATACTTTCCATAAATTGATAAAGTATTGTCGTTGGTTTTTCTTCCTTACTTTGTTTTATTCCTTCATGACAAGCATTGAGTAATTTTTCAGCTACGGCTACAGCGTGATCAGACAAAAAGAATTCACGAGCACGTTTCAACATCTCGTAATATGACATACTTTTTCTTTTGGCAGTGCTAGTTACTTTTTGCAAATCATTTTGGCTAAATTCTAGAAACGGCATTTTGAGCAGACGGAAGAATGCTTTATCATCATAAATATTGGTCAAAAGTGTGAGAAAATTGAAAGCGTCAATCACAATATCTTGACGATAAAGCCCAGCTGAGGCAAGATACTCAAAAGGAATTCCAAAGCTCTCTAGTGCGTTACTAAAGGGCTCTACGTGAGAGTTGGCACGGACTAGAATCGCGAAATCATCCCAATTACTATCTTTTTCGCTTTCTTTTATCTCAACTATTTTATTTATCACTCCAACCACCTCTTCATCTATTGTTTCATAATGCAAGTGACTAATCTCGGCTTGCAAATCTTTTAGCCCACTTTCTAATCTTTTGCTAATTTGTAATTTCTCTTCTAGACGATGAGGATTGTTATTTTTGATAGATTCGTAAGCTAAATCTAGAATTTCTTGTCCAGAGCGATAGTTGTCCGTCAGCACAATATTTTTGGCATCAGGATAATCTGTCTTGAAATTCATGATGATAGCTACGTTGGATCCACGAAAAGAATAAATCGCTTGATCATCATCCCCTACTACAGTTAGTTTATTTTCTTCACCTGCCAATAATTTTACCAGTTGGTATTGCGCCCAGTTTACATCTTGGAATTCATCAACCATTATATATTTAAATCTCTTTTGTAATTTTTTGAGCACGTTTGGTCTATCTTGCAAAAGTTTGACAGCATAAAAAATAATGTCGCCAAAGTCGAGGGCTTCATTGTCAAGTAATAATTTTTGATATTTGTGATAAGCATCAGCTAATTCAATCAATCTATTTTTTTCTTGTATTTCTGCTTCATCTTTATCTAGTATAAGTCCTTTTACATAATCCAAATAATTTTCTGAAGTAATCATCTCATCTTTTGCTTTGGAAAAGTGTGTAAGCAGTTCGTGAATATAACGATTTGGACTTCCCATCGGACGATAATACTCAAAATTGAAATCATAAATATGTTCACGCAAAAGTAGCCAAGCGTCAGTCTCATTCAATAATCTAAAATTGGTTGGTAAACCAATTTCTAATCCGTACTCTTCCAAGACTTTTTGACAAAAACTATGGAACGTAGAAATTTGCATTTCGGTATAAGGTGTTTCAATCAGATCGTCCACACGCTCTTGCATTTCTTGTGCAGCTTTGTCGGTAAAAGTAAGCGCCAAGACTTCCTCTGGTAATGCCAATTCATTTTTTACAATATAAGAAATCTTTTCAGTAATCACAGTCGTTTTACCAGTCCCCGCTCCAGCTATAATCAGCAAATTACCATCGTTGTATTCGATAGCTTCTTTTTGGGCTTTGTTGAATGTTTTGGACATAAGTTAGTCAATGTTTATTTAAGATACTAATATTCTACTACAAATACTCATAAAAACAAAATCTCCCTAAATAGAGAGATTTTATTCCGCGTTTATCCGCATAAATATCTAAATATCTGCGTTTTTAAACACAACAATTACAGCCACCACAACAACTTTCCTCAGATTCTTCTTTATCTTCTGTAGAGCAGTTTCCTTCACCACAACAAGAATCTTCTTCTAGTTCTTCTTCTGATTTGTTTGTTTCTTCTGACATAATTTTATAATTAAGTTAATATCGCTATATAATATAGCCAAATTAGCGAAATGTCAAGACAAAAAGCCTCCAACTTGAATATTCCACAAATTACTATAAATACCTTTTTTCTTTTTTAGAAGTACTTTGTGTGAACCTTGTTCTACTATACCTCCTTGTTCTATTACCAAGATTCTATCAGAATGCATAATAGTAGAAAGTCTGTGAGCTACAATAATCACTGTTTTACCTTTCATCAAATTGTCCAAGGCTCCTTGAATAAGCTTTTCCGATTTAGAATCAAGACTAGAAGTTGCTTCGTCTAGTATAAGAATTGGTGAATTTTTTAGTATTGCTCGAGCTATTGCTACACGTTGTCTTTCTCCACCAGAAAGTTTGATTCCTCTCTCACCCACAAGAGTATTGTAGCCTTCTGCCAAACCCAAAATAAATTCGTGAGCATTGGCTTGCTTAGCAGCTTCCATAACTTCTTCGTCAGTTGCCTCAGCTTTGGCATAACGAATATTTTCCATAATACTTCTATGAAAAAGAATTGGATCTTGAGGAACGAGACTAACATTTTGCCACAAACTTTCTTGAGTAACTTTGGTAATACTTTGTCCATCAATCAAAATTTTTCCACTAGAGATATCATGCTGACGTAAAAGTAATTTTACAATAGTAGACTTCCCTGCCCCAGATGAACCTACTAAAGCTATTTTTTCATTTGGTTTTATTACCAAGTTCATTTTTTTGATTACTTGCCTTGTTTTGTTATAAGCAAATTTTACATCTACAAATTCTATCTTACCTGTCGTAACTTGCAAAGTTTTGGCATTCTTTACATCTTGTACATCATAAGGCATATTTAATACTTCAGTCATTTCTTCGGCATCAGCGAGAGACTCATAAAAATCTCTAATCACACGACCAAAACCAAAAAACTTTTCAAAAATAATAATAAGATAAGATTGGATAAGAATAAAGTCCCCTACAGTCAAAATTCCAGTCTGCCAAACTTTTACAGCATAAAACATCATCACAATCTCGAGCATAATCATGAGCATCCATTGTGCACCATCAAACCAAGTAGCAATATCCCAAGAAAATTTTCTTATTTTTCTTAAATCTTCTGTTTTTTGTTGGAAGTCTTTACATTCTCTATCATAACCAACTAATAATTTTACATTTATATTATTGGTAAAAGAATCAGCCAAAAATGCCCCCACTTTGGAATCAAGCTGACTTCTCTTAAAATCATATTTTAATTTGAATTTACTAAAAAAGTAACTAGTCAAAACAAAAATAAAAATCCAAGAAATTATTATCAAAGCAAAAAACTTGTTAAGATTAAATAATACAACAGAGATAAGAGTAACATTGACAATTATAGGTAAAACATCCCAAATAATTCTATCTGAGATTCTATCGAAAGCTTGCAGAAATCTACCAACTTTTTTGACAAGAGAACCTACAAAACTATTGTTGAAAAAAGAAAAAGAATGTCTATGAACTTTGGAAAAACAAATATTATTCAAATCTTTCAGACAGTCTGTATTAAATTTTATATACAAAAAAGCCATGATACGAATAAAAAACCAATGCAATAATTTTATAGCTAAAATAATAAATAATGTGGTATAAAGAATCTGAACATCAGGATTAGAGGAAAGGGCATCAAAAAATTTCTTATACCAATAAGGAGCAAGAATAGAAAAAGTATCACCAATCAATAGAAGTAAAAACATGGACATGAATATCCACTTATACTTCCAAGATTGTTGCCAATACATTTTGAATGTTAATTTTGTGTTGTATTTCATGACACTGATTTATACTGATTACTAATTTAAATCTATGTAATCAGTATTAGTAGTCGTAAAAATTATAAAAACGTTACAATTTAGCTAAAATTTTATCTTTATTTTTATATTATAACACAATTTTAACAAAAAAATATATCCACTTTCTGGATGTATTTTTTTCTTAATTTGTATCAATTTTTAAACAAGATAACGGAAGAAAACGTAAATTGAACACATGACCAATCCTATAAAAGTCAAAGGTAAAGCAATCTTCATATATTCACCAAAACCAATCTTATGTCCTTCTCTACCAGCTATACCACTCACTACTACATTGGCAGAAGCACCAACAAGAGTTGCATTACCACCAATATCAGCACCAAGAGCCAATACCCACCACAATGGTGCTAATGGTAAGCCTGAAATTGCACCTAAATCCTTTATAAGAGGGATCATTGTAGCTACAAAAGGAATATTGTCAACAATAGCAGAAAATACAGCAGAACCCCACAAAACACTCATGGTTGTAGCAATCATATTACCACCTGTAAGTTTTAGTAATCCTTCAGCCAACATACGAATTGCGCCAACTTCTTCCAAAGCTACTACAAGAATGAAAAGTCCCATAAAGAAGAAAATCGTTGTCCATTCTACTTCTTTCAAATGTTCTTCAGGATCGTGCATTGTCAAAAGTAACATAAGAGCAGCACCACCAAGAGCAATAGTAGCACCTTCAAGATGTGTAGTTCCATGAGTGAAGAAACCTACCAAAACTATAGCAAGAACAAACAAAGATTTCTTAAGTAGTTTTACATCAGAAATAGCATCTTTTGGATTAAATTTTGCGATAATAGCTGCTGATTCTGGAGCTGCAACAAGTTGTTTGCGATAAATAAAAATCAGAAGTGCAATAGTCACTATAGAAATTAACACAGAAATAGGAGCAAGATTCACAATAAAATCATTGAAAGTAAGACCACTAGCACTACCAATCAAAATGTTTGGTGGATCTCCAATAAGAGTAGCTGTACCACCAATATTAGAAAGTAAAATTGCACCAATCAAAAATGGTTTAGGATTTACTTTCAAGTTGTGAGCAACTACGAAAGTAACAGGTACCATAAGAAGGACAGTCGTAACGTTATCGAGCAAAGCAGAAAACACGGCTATAATAGATAACAACAAAATATAAATTTTTGTTGGATTTCCTTTACCAACTTTTGTAGCCCAGATAGCAACGTATTGAAACATTCCACTATGCTTGGCAATTCCTACGATAATCATCATACCAATAAGAAGTCCAAGTGTATTGAAATCAATTCCTTCAATAGCTTTTACTTGTGTAACAATACCAAGCAAAACCATAAGACCTGCACCAGCCATAGCAATGACTGTACGATGAACTTTTTCAGAAATTATTATAGCATAGGTAACAACAAAGACAATGAGCGTAATCCAAAAAGAAATTCCCATATAATTTATAAATCTTTATTATTTTTATTAATGAATTCCCAAAACATGGGCAATAGCTTTTTTAATGTCAGTACGATTGATATAGCCAACCAATTTTTCTTCCTCATTTACTACAGGAATCTGACGAATTTTGAACTCTGAAAGAATAGTAGCAGCTTCCATCAAAGTACGATCTTCTTTAATAGTATGAACATCTTTTGTCATAAATTTGGTAATTGGTTCATTTTCAATTTCTTTAATTCTGGTTGTAAATTCTTCAGCAACTTCAAAAGCAGCTAAATGTTTATCCTCCTCTAAATAGTCAGGTACCAAATAACTAATCAAGTCTATACTAGATAGAATACCTTTTACATAATTTTCATCATCAACGACAACCAAACCATTGGTACGTCCGTCGACCATTTTTTGTAATGCTTCACTAAAAGTAGCATTAATATTTACCGATGTCACAACATTTTGCATGTTGTTTCTGACAAGATATTTTTCTTGTTCTGTCATATATTGTATATGTTATAGATAAATTAAAAATTGCTTTTTGCCTTAATTTTACTTTTAGAACAGACAATATTATACGCTAATTTCATATTAATTTCAAGAGTAACGGTGGATAAATACCTAAAACAACAAAAAACATCAATCTGTAATAGTTGATGTTTTTTAAACTAAGACAAACTATAGTATTTTATAGGTCATTTCCTGTATAAGACAAATTAAAACTCTTATTAATCAGAGGAAAATCAGGTACAATATTATTCAAACCAGCTTCTCCAAGTGCTGACCAGTTGATAAATGAAGGATCTCTTGGGAACACTCTGCTAATGTTTCCTTGTGAATCTGTAGCCACAAAATAGACTATTTCCCCACGCCAACCTTCAACCATGCTAACATCATAGGAACTCTTTTTCATAATGAGATTGACATTGTTTGAAATAGCGATTTCACCATCAGGCATTTTTTGCAAAGACTCTTGTATTATATTTAATGATTTACGAATTTCTTTAAGACGAATTTGAAATCTAGCATTTACGTCCCCTTCTTCTTCGATAGGTATTTGCCCCATAGAAACTTCTAAATAAGCTGCATAAGGATGATCGATACGTGTATCACGTTTTATACCAACTGCTCTACCTGCTACTCCTACAAGACCAAGATTATTAGCTATCTCAAAAGAGATTATACCTGTACCTTTGAGCCGATTCAATACAGAAGCACTATTTTCAGCAATTTCTACAACTTCTTCAAAATCTTTGCTAATATCTATTAATATCTTATTTAAATAATCTTTATTGTCATTATTCAAGTCTTTCTTTACACCGCCAATAGTATTGACTCGACGCAAAAATCTGCTTCCTGTTAATTTTTCATTTATTTGCATAATCATCTCACGTAAACGTGAACCATTAGCCCCACCAAAACTAAAACCAGTATCCATCATAATAGCTCCAATATCACCAAAATGATTAGCCAGTCTTTCCAATTCAGCAAAAATAGTTCTCAAGTATAAAGCACGTTTTGTCACATTAATTTCAGCTAGTTTTTCTATTGTCTGACAAAAAGCTAAAGAATGACTAAAAGAACTATCACCAGAAATTTTTTCTGACAAGCGCACTTTATCTTCAAGAGGAAGAACTTCAAATAATTTTTCACTACCTTTGTGTACATAACCCAAGCGTGGTTCAAGTTGTACAATACTTTCTCCAACCATACTAAAACGAAAATGTCCAGGCTCAATAATACCAGCATGTATTGGTCCAACTGGAATCTCATAAATCCCTTCACCTTTTACTTCTTGAAAATCATATTTTCCAGTAGACTTTTTTAATTTAGTTTTCCACTCAAAATCTTTTCGAAGAGGAAAAACATCACTTGGATAATTTTCATGTAAAATGAGAGCTCTATTATCTGGTATGCCTAGTGCTTTGAGACCAAAAAAAGTTTGTATTTTTCTCTCATAATTTAATATTTCAGGTACAATGTTAGCCAATGAAGGAAATTCAATCGTATTTTTCAACACAACAAAAGGACACATAAAAAAATTATCACCAGGCACTCCAAATAAATACCAAATTTTAAATGACCCATTTTCTTTTCTTTCATCTGTTACAGTAACTAACTTAAGTGGAAGTTTTTTTTGATTATGCAAATCATTAACAACATCCCCTATTTGTGAAGAAGACACTTCAAAAATAGCCAAATTATCGTGATAATCAACATTTACGTTTTCTGGAAGATATAATTGTATTTTTTCTTTTATCATATTAATATTGCAAAACAACATTGTTGATTAAAGTATGTAAAAAAGGTGGTAAATAAAAACTCAGAATAATAATAACAACTACCAAAAAAATTTGTGGTATCAAAAGCCAAATATTATTTTCGCCCTTCTCAATGTTATCCGGTTTGTCTCCAAAAAACATAGTTGTAATGTATTTTAGAAAACTTACAAAAACCAATGCTAAAAAAAACAAAGCAATTAAACTAACAATAGGATACTCTTTCATACCAGATGACAACACATAAAGTTTGGTCATAAACATACCAAATGGCGGGATACCTGTTACAATCAAAAATCCTATAATAAAAAGTACACTAGTTACTGGAATAATTTTTAAAGCACCTTTGATATTAAAAATTTTGGCTGAATTGTATTTAAGCAACAAGTTTCCCGAAGATAAAAAAAGTACAACTTTAACACAAGAATGATAAATTAAATGAAGCACAGCGGCAAAGACACCTAAGCCACCAAAAGCAAAACCAAGAACCATCACTCCGGCATTTTCAATACTAGAATAAGCCAAAAGTCTTTTGTAATTTTTAGCGTTAAACATAATCAAAGCAGCCACAACAATAGATAATAAACCAAAAGTAATAAACAATCTCTGACTAAACAAAGGACCAACAACAATATCTGTAATGGCTTTGTATCTAAGTATTATTACAAAGGCAATTGGTAATAAGGCACTAGACAATAAGGCACCAATCGGTGCAGGTGCTTTGCTATAAGCATCAGGTTTCCAGGTATGCATTGGTACCAAACCAACTTTAGTTCCATAACCAATAAGTACAAAAACAAAGGCAATTTTTGCAAGTAATGGGTCGAGGTGTGTAGCATTAGCAGTCAGTAACTGCCAATTAATTAAACCGGCACTAGACAAATCAATAGAAGTAAAAAATAATAAAGTTCCAAAAAATCCCAAAAGTAACCCAACAGAGTTAATGATTAAATATTTCCAAGCACCTTCAACAGCTGATGGTTTATTATAAAAACTTATCAAAAAGGCTGTAGACAAAGTTGTAGCCTCAATAGAAATCCAAGCAAAAATGGGATTACTAGAAGTAATCGCCAAAAACATAGCTGCAAAAAATATGTTTAATAAAACAAAATATTGTTTCATTCGTTTGAAACCAATGATATTTTTGTACATCTCCTGACGTAAGTATTGTACAGAATAAATAGTAGTCGTAAAACCAACCAACCCAAGAACCAGTACAATAATAGCTCCTAGATCATCAATTGCAAAAAATTGCCAAGACCATGGGGCATAGAGGCCAGATGAAGACACCTGTAGGGCTATAGCAACAGATAATACTAAATAAATTAAGGAAGCAATTATTGAAGCAACTTCAATAATACTTTTTCTTTTGGTAATCAAATTTATAACAGCGACTATAAACAAAGTTGTAATGATAAAAAGAATTTCCATATTTTTAATCTTTTAGATTTTTCATAGAAGATACATTCAATGTTCCAAAATGTTTATAAAGCATTGATATAAAAACGGAGGCAATCATAATCCAAATGAAAATATCAAAAACAATTCCTAATTGAAGAGCAGCTGACTGTTCCAAATTAGCAAAAACAGCAAACACGACAATACTATTTTCAAAAGATAAAATACCTATAATTTGTGACAAAGCACCTTTACGATTTACTATCAAAAATAGAGAAAGAAACAGTGATGACAAGGCCAGTGATAACAAGACCTGGTGATCAGGAACGATCCTAGTCAAAGGAATTAATTTTTGAGAGTGAGCTATGAATACTAAGATTGTAATAATGATTAATGTTATAGGTGTGCTAAGATAAGTACTAACCGAGAAAGCCAAAGCATACTTTCTAATCAAACGAATAAAAAATACAGGAGCCAAAATAACTTTGACAATCAACATCACCAAGATAACTAGCAACATCCACATGTCTTTGGTTTCAAAAAATGAGTTCAACAATATGATAACCACTACCAATGATTGCAAACTATAAGCAGAAACAGCCGAAAAATTTTTCTTCATGATAAGTAAAAAAACAATAGATAATAGGAGTATCTGTGATAAAAACTGTAAAGTTAATAAATTCATAAATTATCAAATAAAAAAATCAAAAAAATATTTTAAGTTCACTTTATAAGTCCAATGGCCACCACATTGAAAATAAAAGAAACTAGCAATAAATCTGGTAAGCGAAAAAATCTAAATTTAGCGATACTTGATTCTAAAAGAGCTACAACCACACAAAACAAAAATATTTTTATTAAAAAGTAAAACATACCCAAGACTATTGTACCCAAACCAACATTCAAATCAAGTCCAAATGGAAAAAATAAATTAGCACCAAGAGACATAAAAATAAGTAACTTATTTGAAGCTGCCCATTCCATAAGTGCTAAACGTTTACCTGAACATTCCAAAATCATAGCTTCATGAACCATAGTCAATTCCAAATGAGTAGCAGGGTTATCAAAAGGAAATCTGGAAGTCTCAGCCAATAAAATAATAAAAAAGCCTCCAAAAGCCAATATGGCTGGCAAAAATGATTGACTATCAATTGATCTAGTAAGACCAGCTATGGTAAACAAATTACTAGAACCAGCTATCAAAGCCATAGTCAAAAGTGAAAAAATAAAACCACCTTCAGCTAAAGCTGCAATAGTCATTTCACGACTTGAGCCAAAGCCACCAAAAGCACTTCCTGTATCCATACCAGCTAAAGCCATAAAGAAAGTACTAATAGCTAAAGCATAAACAATAAACAATATATCACTAGTAACAAAACCTACAATACGTGGTAAAAAAAGAGGGACGCTAAGACCAACGACCAAAGTCACAGCAAAAATAATATAAGGAGTAAATTTAAAAATCCAAGAAGCATCACTACTTATTACTTCATCTTTGTGTAAAAGTTTCCAAAGATCCCTATAGGGTTGAAAAATATTTGCACCTTGACGATTTTGCAATTTAGCTTTTATCTTTCTAATGATACCAATACACAATGGTGAAAAAAATGGTATAAAAATTAATTGTATTATCCAAATAAAAACTAACATAAAATTATAATATTACTAATAGAGCTAACATAAGTGCAATAAAAATATAAGAAATATAAAGATCAATATTTCCATTTTGTATATCTCTAGCTCTAGTTGATAATTTGTTAATTACTAAATGTAAAGGCTGATAAAAATAAGTATGATACATGTTACCAATATTTAGAGTAACTGTCCTTGATTTTGGTAAATACCTATTTTCATCATCATAATATTCAATATGATGTTGAATAGTTGGTTTTAACAAACCACTAAATATTTGAACAATTGATCTTGAAAATCCTGTTGCAGTTATTTCCGCACGTGGACTCAAATCTGTACCACAATCCCAAGTATTACTGATACATTCTTTTTGTTTATTATTGATTATTTTTTTAAAGATAAAAATTACCAAAAAAGTAATAACAACCAACAAAGTAAAAATTCCAAAACCAGAGATTACAGAAAATCCATTAGAGACGTTTATAATTTGAGCAGATGAAACATCTACAGCCGAAGCTGAATCTTTAAAAACACTTAGACCTTGTCCAATTGTTTTAAGTAAACTAATTATATAACCAGAAAAAACACCAAACAAAAGTGCTAATACTGCCAAAGAACCCATACCTAAACGCATAGATAAAGCAGACTCTTTAGCATGAGTTACCTCCTTACTTCGAGGACGTGCCAAAAATGTAGCACCAAAAGCTTTGACAAAACAAGCTAGAGCTAAGCCACCAGTAAAGGCTAATGAACCGGCAGCTAAAATAAAAATCCACTGTGTCCAAAAATGCATTTGCGCTATTCCTTGAAACAAAGCTTGGTAAGTCAACCACTCACTAAAAAAACCATTAAACGGTGGCAAGGCAGAAATTGCAATGGATCCAACAAGAAAAAACAAGGCTGTTTGTGGCATATACTTTATAAGTCCACCATATTCCTCCATATTACGAGTATGTGTTTCATTGATAACAGATCCTGCACTCAAAAAAAGTAGAGCCTTGAAAATAGCATGATTTATTGTATGAAATAAGGCAGCTACCAAACCAAGCAAAGCTAAAGCTGATAAGTTGAGGGAATAAAAAGTCAATGCACTCCCCAAACCAAGCAAAATAATACCAATATTTTCTATACTATGGTAAGCCAACAATCTTTTTATATCATGTTCAGTAAGTGCATACAAAACTCCAAGTAAAGCTGAAATAGACCCAACCACCAAAACTACCAAACCCCACCAAAGTGGTATTGGTTGTAGAATATCCAAAAACAATCTTATCATCATGTAAATACCAGTCTTAATCATCACCCCTGACATCAAAGCTGAAACATGAGAAGGGGCAGCAGGGTGAGCTGCTGGCAACCAAATATGTAAAGGAATAATACCAGCCTTCAAACCAAAACCTATAAACGCAGAGATAAAAACAATATTTTTTATAACTGCAGGCACAAGAGCTATACTATCTTTTATCACCAAAAAATCAAAAGATCCAATATACTTATACAAAAGTAAGAAAGACAAAATAATAAAAGATGTTCCTATGTAAGTCATTACCAAATACAATAAACCTGCTTTTACATTGCTTTCATCATTACTATCATAGACAACTAAAAAGTATGAAGCAATCGACATGATTTCCCAAAAAATTAAAAAAAATAAAGCATTGGAAGAAGTAACAACTAAAAACAAACTACCAATAAATAAATTATAAAAAAATCCTAAAACACCAATATCATATTTTTTGTAATAATGTCTAATATATCCTATACCATAAATAGAACAAAATAATGCTAACAAAGAAATAACAAAAATAAAAAAACTAGATAATAAATCAATATGAAAAGATATATTAAAAAGTGAAAAAATTGATGTTTTCAAATCAAACAGTAAACTCTTCTTCCTTAAAATCATAATAATGGAAAAAAACACACCCCAGAATGAACCTACAATAGCAAAAAAACTACTCCAAGCATTGGCATTTTTGTTATTTTTATGTACTAACAAAGAACCTACTGCACCAACTCCAAAAAAAGAAAGTAACGTAAAAAAGCTAATTGATGATGTAATAATTTCTAACATATTATTTTTTCTGTGAAGGTTTATTTTCTATTGTTTCAAGAATCTTAAGTAAAGATTGAAGAATAAAAGTAGGTGTAGGAGGATCTCCAGGAATTTGATAATCTACAGGTATTACTGAATCTACTCCATTTAATACAGCATAAGAATCTTTAAATATTCCCCCACCAATAGCATCATCCCCTATTGCTACCACAATTTTAGGATCAGGAGTACCATCATAAGCATCTTTAAGTGCCTTGACCATATTTCGTGTCACAGGACCAGTCACCAAAAGCATGTCAGCATGTCTTGGTGAAGCCACAAAATGAATACCAAAACGTTCTATATCATAAAAACTATTAGACAACGCCACAAGTTCTTGTTCACAGGCATTGTCTGATCCAGCGTCAATTTGTCTGATAGCCAAAGAACCACTAAACATTTTTTTTACTTTATCTTGTATTTTTTCTCCAATTTCAAAAAAATCCATCTGGCTAAGATCGTTTTTTGGAAAAGAAATTATATTTTCAGGTGTTTTAAATATTTTTACAAAAAATTTTAACATAAAAGTACTAAAATAATGTTTTGTTATAATCTACAAAAAAACGAGGAAAAGTCATTTTTTACTAAAATAGTGGCATATCTAAGACTAATAGATTTATGACAGGATATATTTTCTCACTAAACATACTAAATGTCAATGAATTACCGCCGACATAGTCGGCGGTTTCACGGGACACCGACTTTGTCGTGCTATTTCCAAAGTTTTAATTGACGTAGTTGTTCTTCCTCTTGCCGTTCTTTCTCTTCTTGGTTATGTATGTAAGCCTTTATTATATCATCTGTTATGCCAACAGTACTTACAAAGTATCCTCGTGCCCAAAAGTGTCTGCCACAGTAGCGTTTTAGGAGTTCTGGAAATTGTCTAAATGAACGTGAAGCACTCTTTTCCTTGAGATATTTAACTATGTCTGCTATTGAATGTTTAGGAGGTACGGATAGATACAAGTGGACATGATTAGAACGTATCTTCCCTTCAATAATAACTACCTCATTATTATTACATACTTGTTCAAATACTGTTTTCACGAATGTTGCTACCTTTTCGTCTGAGAGTACATGATATCTATATTTTGGTATAAATACAATATGGTAGCGACAATCGTATGTCGTATGATTGCTTTTTCGGTAGTAGTTTGGCTTAGTCATATGTTATTATTCTACACTATCTGGCTCTTTGTTGTAAACTAGTCCATCTTTGATGGGATGGTAACCGTCCAGCTTCGCTGGAGGATTTTGTTAAGTATTAAAAAAATACATATGCACAGTTTTTTGACTTTTTTTGTATCTTATAAAAACCATAGTTTTGATAAAGACTATGATTCCTTATATTATTCTAGGCTCTAGACTAGCAAAACTTACAATTTAGAGTGCCCTTTAAGAATAATCCACAGTTCTTTTTCAAGAACTTTTGGATCTTTATCATAACGCCATTCAGATTCTTTGAGATGAAGTTCAAAATTTTTCTTCACCCCATTGAATTTAGTAAGACGTCGTTTGGTAAAGCTCCAGAAGTTCTCAATACCATTGATGTGAACACCATTGCCCTTTGAAAATTCATTGTCACCATGATTCACACGAAAGTGTTTGTCATATCCCACGTCAACAAGCCCATCGTAGCCACGCCATTTATCTGAATAAATAACCATAGATGGATCAACTTTTCCTTTAATTATACCTTGTAATACAGCTTTGGTACAATTGGGAATGATTTCAGTATACACTCTTCCATTACGTTTGAACAAACCAAACGCCGGTTGTTTCTGAGTTCCTCTACCACGTTTCAGCTTTCCGCGATAGCCACGTTTCCGTTTTGCACCAAAGTAACTTTCATCCACTTCTGCTTCACCAAATATTTTTTTACATTCTTTCATTTGCCAGGCATAAACTGCAAGTCGAAATATCTTATACCAATGGTTAATCGTATTGCGATTTATACCCAGCAAATATGCCGTTCTGTCAGCGGTAATATCTAAACAAAAATGGGTAATAATTTTTTTGATTTTATATTCACTTATTTTGGCTGTATCTAGCATAGTATTGATAGTATATCATACTTTCTGCTAGTCTAGAGCCTATTCTAATATTGCTTAGACAACTTTTTAAGATTGTAACTCAGCCAAAGTAGCAACATTACTACCATCATCTTCTAACCTCAAAAAAATACCTTCTTCATCATAAACTGCCAGAAAAATAGGATAACCTCGATCTGGTTGCCCCTCTCTTCTTGTGACAGCTAAACGAGCCAAAGTTTGAGCACTTTGTATTTTACCCAAATCATTAATCTTCTTCAATAAATCTTCACTATTAACTCCCTCATCTGGAAAAATTCTTTCAGCTTCAGCAGCTAAACTAGCTCTCAAAAAACCTTTAGCCTTAGGATGAGAAACAAAAAAAGAAACGCCATTACCTTTTGGGGAAATCATAGGAACTTTGGAATCTAAGCTTATAGTATCTAATTCTTTTTTCTCTCCTGTTTCCACATTATTTTTTACTCTTTTTACTACAACTACAGCCTTTTCCTCATGAGTTCCAGATAAAATTTCAAAGTCAATTCTTTTTCTTTTCATTATTTTTTCTTTTTCAGCTTCGTTTGTAGCTTTAGATAAAGCATTGTTTACGGTCCACATTCTAAAATAAATAGCCTCAATAACATTCTTTATAAAAGTTTCATTTACACCATATTCTTTAGGAAATTGTAAAAGTTTTGCCAAATGACCACAACCAACATGTTCAATTGAAGTTAACTTTCTTAATAATTCTTTATATCCTTCCACTTCTGGATCTTTAATAGTTTCCTCTGATATATTACCTAGGGCTTTTCTATCTGTATGAAAATAAAAACTACCATTAACTTCTAAAAAATATTCAAGATACCGACTAATATTGTCACGTGTAATTTTAGCTGACCTTTCACCAAATTGAGCAGCGAGCATCAAAACAAATTCACCAGCATTACCACCAGGAGTACCTATAGCACCTTCTTCACGTCTACCATCAACACAAGTCTCTGAAATTTTTGCCATTAATTCTCTGGCTTCTACAGGTTTTACTTTATTTTCTTTTAAATTTTTTTCAATATCTCGATGTAGATCTCCTCTACTCATTTCTTTCCTTTCTGGAGATTCTACTATGTCGTTTGGATCGACAGATAATCCATTTTCATTCATATAAATTTATATTAAAAAACCACCTTTAAAAAGTGGTTCTATTTTTTACTTTAATTTTCTATATTTATTACCAACTCTGATTCTGTTCATCTCTTTGTCAATCAAAGCTTGGAGTCTAGCATAGTCAACATCTTGACCAGCTTTGGCTTTTTTCATTTCTTCTTCTGCTCTCTTGCGAGATTCTTCAGCACGAACCAAATCAATAGTGTCAGCTCTTTCAGCTCTATCAGCCAAAATAACAAGTTCATTGTTTGCTCTTACTTCCAAGAAACCAGCAGAGACAGCATAAGGATGTTCACCATCTTTGTCTTTTATTCTCATTTCTCCAGCTTGAAGAACAGATACCATAGGAATATGGCCTGGCAATACTGTAATTTCACCAGTTGTAGTAGGAATACTTACTTGAAAAACTTCGTTTTCGTAAACTTTTTTTTCTGGTGTGATAACGCTGAATTTGATCATCATATTAAAGGCTTAAAATGCTTGAAAAGCTTGAAATGCCTAAAAAGCTTTGTACTTTTCAATTATTTATTTTCTAACTTATAACCTTAATAGCCTTTCAAGCCTTTTTGGCTTTTCTGGCCTTTCAGGCCTTCTTATTTTACCTCTTCAATTCCACCTTTCATATAGAAAGCTTGTTCAGGTTTATCATCATGTTTACCATCAAGTATTTCACGGAAACCACGTACAGTATCTGCAAGTTTCACATATTTTCCAGGACTTCCAGTAAAGACTTCAGCCACATGGAAAGGTTGACTCAAGAATTTTTGCAATTTACGAGCACGAGTAACTGTCAGCTTGTCATCATCAGACAACTCTTCCATACCAAGGATAGCGATAATATCTTGCAAATCTTTGTAACGTTGTAATACTCTTTGTACTTCAAGAGCAGTATTGTAATGTTCTTCACCAACGATATTTGGATCAAGAATTGTTGAACCAGAATCTAGTGGGTCAACAGCAGGATAAATACCAAGTGAAGCAAGTGAACGATTCAAAGTAACAGTAGAGTCAAGATGAGCAAAAGTAGTAGCAGGAGCTGGATCAGTAAGATCGTCAGCTGGCACATAAACAGCTTGTACAGAAGTGATAGAACCTTTGTCAGTAGAAGTAATACGTTCTTGAAGAGCACCCATCTCTGTCGCAAGTGTTGGTTGATAACCTACAGCAGAAGGCATACGTCCAAGCAAAGCAGAAACTTCTGAACCGGCTTGAGTAAAACGGAAAATATTATCAATAAACAAAAGTAAATCTTTTCCTTCTTCATCACGGAAATATTCAGCCATTGATAATGCCGTGAGAGCCACGCGAGCACGTGCTCCAGGAGGTTCATTCATTTGACCAAAGACTAGTGCAGTCTTGTCTAGAACTCCAGATTCTTCCATTTCACGATAAAGATCGTTTCCTTCACGAGTACGTTCACCTACACCTGCAAACATTGAATATCCACCATGTTCTTGAGCAATGTTACGAATAAGTTCTTGGATAATAACAGTCTTACCAACACCCGCACCACCAAACAAACCAACTTTTCCACCTTTCAAAAAAGGACAAAACAAGTCGATAACTTTGATACCAGTTTCTAGAACTTCTGATTCTGTTGATTGTTCTTTGAAACTTGGAGCTTTGCGATGGATAGAATATTTTTTCTTTGTTTTACTTGAGCCCTTTCCATCAATTGTCTCACCTACTACATTGTACATACGACCAAGAGTCTCAGGTCCAACTGGAACTGAAATTGGAGCACCAGTATCTGACACTTCAGCACCACGTTCAAGTCCATCTGTACTACTCATAGCAATAGCACGAACAGTACCTGATCCCAAATGTTGTTGAACTTCTAGAATCAAAGTTTCACCATTTGGCATTTTGGTTTCAAGTGCATTATAAATTGCAGGAAGATCTCCTTCAAATTTCACATCGGCAACTACACCAATGATCTGACTTATTTTTCCGATATTTTTTTCTGACATATATGTTTTTTAAAATTCTTTTTATTTTTTAAAATTTAATTGAATATTTTTTTCTAATAAACTTTACTCCAATAATACACATCATTCCTTTTCTTTGGAGATTTTAATTTGTAACCCTTTGATTTAAGACCTACATTTTCAAGAAAAATTTTATTCCATGTAGATAAGCTCATTTCAGAACTTGGATAAGGTATAACACGATGTTCAAATTTTTCTTTTTTATCATCAGATAAACTTTCAAAAAATTCAATCATCCTTTTATATAGTTCAGTACCTATTTCTTTCAATCTATCCTTATCCTCATTATCCAAATTATTTGATTTATCTATACTATCAGTAACTAATAAACTATTATTTTCTTGATAAAATTCAAAGGTCAATTCTACTATATTTTCACCATCTTTTTTTATTTTTATAAAATAATCTTCTTTTTCTTCTTTTATTTGTTTTCTAAATTCCAATTCAATTTCTACAGAAGGATTATTATCATAAGCATATTTAAATTTTAAATTTCTACCTTCAGCATCCTCAAACAAATCTTCAGATAATTTAAAATCTTTAAAATCTCTTACTTTATTTGGTTCATTATCAACATGTCTTTCCAGTATATCCATAATATTAACTTAACTAAGCGCAGCAGCACCACCAGCGATTTCAGCAATTTCTTGAGTAATAGCAGCTTGTCTAGTTTTGTTGTAAGTAAGATTCAATTCTTTTATCATATCATTGGCAGAGTCCCCTGCATTTTTCATAGCAAGCATACGAGCACTGTGTTCACTAGCAGAACTTTCCAAAAGTGATTGATAAATTTGCATTTCTACAAGTCTAGGCAAAATTGTTTCCAATACTTTTTTCTTACCAGGTTCAAACAAATATTCATTCAATTGTTCTTGTTTATCTTTACTAAGAGTTCTATCTTGCAAATCTTCATCACGCCCCAATTCTGTAATAGTCTTTTCCAAATCAAATTCTGAAATTGGCAATACTTGACGAATTTTTGCTTCTTGAGCAACAGCTGAGCGATAATCGGTATAAGATACTACAACTTTATCATATTTCTTTTCAATATAATTTCCAATAATCATTTGAGAAGCGACCATCACATCTTCCAAAACTGGTTTATCAGAAATAGTATTGAAAGAAGCAATAAGATTATAACCATGTTTTTTACAAAAATCAGCACCTTTGCGTCCAATACCAATTACATCCACTTCCAAATTCTCATTTGGTTCGATATGACCGTTACGAGCACGTTGCATACTAAGATTTCTTGGATCTTTTAGTTGAGCAGCTGTTTTTTTGATAATATTGGAATTGAAACTACCACAAAGACCACGATTGGAAGTAATAAGTACAACCAAAAGTCTTTTTACTTGTCTGACTTCTAGGAGAGGCATACCCTCTTTTTCAGTTTTTGACAAATTTATCAGCAAATCCCAAGCGGTTGTTGCATACTCTCTAGTATCCAAAGCAGCCTGCACAGCTTTGCGCATTTTTGCAGCAGAAACCATTTCCATAGCCTTGGTAATTTTCTTGGTGTTGGAAACTGATTTTATTCTAGTTTTGATTGCTTTAGCGGACACTGCCATATATTAGTTTATTAGTTAATTGGTTTATTTGTTTATTATTGACAAAATAAAATTGATTGTAACTCTAATTGATTCTAATTTGTCTTTATCACTATTATACTCCCAAGAACTTGATCTGGTTTTATCTAAAAATTTCCATATACTCTCTTGTATCTCATAATACTTTTTGATCATTTCAGTTCTCTTACTCTCCTCAATAGTTTTGACAAAGACAAGTTCACGTCTATTTAAATTATTAATATTTTTTAAATTTCTGTCTAAAGCTTTTCTTTTAAATACACGGCTTGAAAATTTACCTAAATCACTCATTATATTTGTGCAAATAACCTTTATTTTATCTAAATGTTCTTTCAAAGATTTTTCCAAATCATCTATTTCAGAAGCTTCTCCAAAATCTTGCAAAAAAATTCTAACTTCAGCCTCCGTCATTTCATCTTTATCAGTAGTTTTTTTTACATCCAAATGAGAATCCCCCATATCAGCACCGTTTTGTTCTTTATTTGGTTGTTCAACTACACTTTCGCTCCCAGAAATAACCCCCGGAATTTTCTCCACTCCAGGTATAAATTTTGGATCTGTTTTTTCTGGCATAGAATGATGATAGTTGTTAATTGTTAATTGTTTATTGTTAATTGTTTATTGTTTCTTGAACTCTTCACAAGCACTCTTCAAATCTGCAACAGTACTATCTTCCCAATCACCTTTAGAAATTTTTTCTAAAAGTGATGAATGACTACCTTTTAGAAAATCCAATAATTTTTCTTCTGTTTTCAAAATATCTACGACAGCGACATCATCGAAATAACCATTATCAACTGCGTAAATAGAAGCAACTTGATCAGCCACATCCATAGGACTATATTGAGGTTGTTTCATAAGTTCTACTACTCTAGCACCTCTATCCAATTGTTTCTTAGTTTCCACGTCCAAGTCACTAGCAAATTGAGCAAAAGCTTCAAGTTCACGATATTGAGCAAGAGCAAGCTTGATTTTACCAGAAACTTTTTTCATTGGTTTTGTTTGAGCTGCACCACCCACACGAGAAACTGAGATACCGACGTTTACAGCAGGACGAATACCTTTGAAAAACAAATCTGTTTCCAAGAAAATCTGACCATCAGTAATAGAAATAACGTTGGTAGGGATATAAGCAGTCACGTCACTTGCTTGAGTTTCGATAATAGGAAGAGCTGTGATTGATCCACCACCATGTTCTTTGTTCAAGTTACAAGCACGTTCTAGCAGACGAGAATGAAGATAAAATACGTCTCCAGGATAAGCTTCACGTCCTGGTGGGCGTCTTAGTAACAAAGAAATTTCACGATAAGCCCAAGCTTGTTTGGTAAGATCATCATAGACGATTAAGACATCTTCACCTTTGTCAGCGAAGTATTCAGCCATAGTAACACCAGCATAAGGAGCGATGAAAGACATAGCAGCAGGATCAGATGCGCCAGCTACTACTACAGTTGTGTATTCCATAGCACCATTTTCTTCAAGTTTGGCTACAATACGAGCTACTTTTGATTCTTTTTGTCCAATAGCTACATAAATACATTTCATGTTTTGACCTTTTTGGTTGATGATAGCATCAATAGCAATAGCAGTCTTACCAGTCTGACGATCACCAATAATAAGTTCACGTTGTCCACGTCCGATTGGAATCATAGCATCAATAGCTTTGATACCAGTTTGAACAGGAACACCAACAGGTTGACGACTCATCACACCAGGAGCAGTCTTTTCTATAGGATAAAATTCTTTTGTTACAATTTCGCCTTTTCCATCAATGGCTTGTCCAAGAGCATTTACAACACGACCAATTACTTTTTCACCAACAGGTACTGACAAAATTCTACCTGTTCTCTTGACCGTATCTCCTTCTTTGATTTTTTCATATTCACCAAGAATCATGGCACCAACAGTTTCTTCTTCCAAATTCAAAGCTACACCCATGATACCACCTGGGAATTCAAGCATCTCTTGAGATTGACAACTTGTCAG
>PFPL01000009.1 GCA_002793035.1 Candidatus Magasanikbacteria bacterium CG_4_10_14_0_2_um_filter_33_14 | reverse complement strand
TTGGCTGTAAAACTATTTTTGTGTAATTTATGTACATGTTCTATTGATCTCCTATCAAGATTATTCGTTATTCCAACATAAAAAACAGTACAATGACTATTACTCATGATATAAACATAATAATTTTTGCCATACATATTTAGAAGATGTCTGGTGTAATAGTTATTTCACGATTATTATCACTTTGTTTAACAATAGAAATTTCTATTGTTTTTTTGTCGGCAAGCAAATCTGCTATTTTTTCCGGCCACTCAACAATTGTAATAGTTTCTGGTTGACCTAGATAATCTTCTACGCCAATTTCAATAAGACCATTTTCATCTTCAAGTCGGTAAGTATCGATATGAACTAATTTTCCATCTTCATAAACATTCATGAGTGTAAAAGTTGGACTAACAATTTCGTCAGTAATTCCAAGGCCTTTGGCAATACCTTTGGACATAGTAGTCTTGCCAGCACCTAATTCACCTTGAAGTAAAATGATATCACCACCAGTTAATTTGCTAGCAATTTTTTCGCCAAGTGCAATCATTTCTTCAGTTGTGTTTGTTGTGTAGTTCATAAGTTATATTTTTTCAATATGAATTAATGTAAATTTGTCATCATTATATATTTTTTTATAAGTAAATATTTTGGAAAGTTCATCTAGTGTTTTTAAATTGTCATTTTCAACTATTATATAATTATATAAGGATAAATCTATTCGTTTATTTTTTAATACATTTCTGTCTGTATACAGTGGTTTCTTTTGATTTTCAAAATATAGATACCAATAAAAGGTAGGTAGTGTTCGACCTTTTATCCAACCTTCAGTTTCATACAATAAAATATTCGGTTTATCTTCTGGAAGGTAGGAAATAGATATTTCTATAAAATTTTTATCAGAATTATTTTGTTCTAAGAAAATTTTTTTAGTATTTATTATAGAAACTTTTGTAGCATAAAAAATAATTAATATTGTAAATAATATATAAAATGCTTTATATTTTTGTAATGTTTTTTTAAATATATCAAGAAATGATAACATTGGCATAAGATAAAAAATAGGTAAAGCTGGTATTATATACCAAGCCAATTTGGTCTGCATGATTTGTATAGGTACTATTATAAATATAAACCAAATTAAAAATATGAAATATTGCCATTGCTTTTTTATAATTAGGTACAATGCTGTGATTAATGACAAAAAAAATATTTTTAATAAATCTGGACTAAGCCAGTTTACAAAATCTATATAATAACGATAAGTGCCATGGTGTCCTTGTAATGGAGAATCTATCCTACTAAAAAATTGTTCCTTCCAGTAGATATTTATGTACTCTTTTCCACCATATATAAGGCTATAAGTATGCCAAAATATCCAAGGAGTTATGGATATGAATAAGAATAATATAATTTTTTTTGTACTCCATCTTTTTAAATTAAACAAAGGTCTTGTTAACTCAGATAAAATTATAATAGAAAAAAATAAAAAGCCCATTACTCCACGAGTCATGAGTGTTAAAGATATAAATAATGCACTAATCCAAAATTTTTTACTATCTCTTAAGTACAAATATAAAGTTATCGATAACAAAAACAATGATAGATTCATTGTGTCAAAGTTTCCTGTTTCAGGGGAATGTTTATTCCAAAGTATAGGGTTAACAAAAAAAACTATGCTTAATAAAAAAGAATATATTTTTTTATCAGTATAGTAATTGCTGATAAGATAAATAAGGGGTGCTATAAAAGCTGACAAAATAGCGAAAGGAAATCTCACTGCAAAAACATTGAAGCCAAGTGTTTTTATAGAAATAGCCATCAACCAATAAGGCAAAGGTTCTTTTTCATACCAGTCTAACCCTTGTAATTTTTGTGTAAACCAATTGTTGTTTTCAACAATATCTCCAGATATGTTGGCATATATTCCTTCATCCCAGTCATCTAATTGCGATAGATTTATTTTTGAAAATATTATGAAAAGACTAAAGACAAACAAAATTATAACAAAAAAAATATCAATTTTTTTTAGATGAAATTTATTAATATCACTCATAAACTAGTTGGTAGTAAATTTATCAGTCATTTAATTCTGGATAAAGTGGAAACTTAGCTGTTAGTTCCTTAACTTCCATTTTTATTTTAGCCAGTTCTTCATCATTTTGGAAATTAGTAATTGCGCGGTCAATCATAACAGCGACAATTTCCATTTCAGCTTCTTTGAAACCACGAGTAGTTAGAGCTGGTGTGCCAAGACGAATTCCACTTGGATCCATCGGACTACGAGGATCATCGGGGATCATATTTTTGTTGACTGTGATACCAGCTTTGTCTAGTGCTTTTTCTGCTTCTGCACCAGTGACACCTTTTGGTGTGACGTCAATTAGTAATAAATGATTGTCAGTACCTCCAAACATTAGCTTGTAGCCCATTGAGTCAAATTGGTGTTCAAGTACTTTGGCGTTCTTTTTTATTTGAATAGCGTATTCTTTGAATTCTGGTTCGAGTGCTTCTTTGAAAGCAATCGCTTTGCCAGCAATATTATTTTCGTGAGGTCCACCTTGAAAACCTGGAAAAACAGATTTATCAATTTGTTTGGCAAATTTTTCTTTACACATAATCATACCGCCACGTGGTCCACGCAGAGTTTTATGCGTAGTAGTTGTGACTACATCGAAAATTGGGACTGGATTATTCATCTGTCCACCGGCAATCAGTCCTGCGATGTGAGCAATGTCAGCCATAGTCATAGCACCAACTTCGTCAGCAATTTCTTTTATTTTTTCATATTCGATTTCACGAGAGTAGGCACTGTAACCAACTAAGATAAGTTTTGGTTTGTGTTCTTGTGCCATCTGGCGCAAGTTGTCCAAATCAATTTTTCCTTCAGCATTCGTTTTGTATCTGATAAAGTTGAAAACTTTGGTCATATGGGTGACAGGATGTCCGTGAGTCAGATGTCCACCATGTGACAAATCCATGCCAAGAATAGTATCTCCTGGTTTTAACAAAGCAAAATAAACAGCGATATTGGCAGGTGCACCAGAAAGAGGTTGGACATTGACATGTTCAGCTCCGAAAATTTGTTTGGCGCGGTCAATGGCTAATTGTTCTATGATATCAATATATTCACAACCACCATAATATCTTTTGCCTGGATAACCTTCAGAATATTTGTTAGTTGTCACAGAGCCAAGTGCTTCAAGTACTGCGTAAGAAACGAAATTTTCAGATGGGATCATTTCTAAGCCTTCTTCTTGGCGTTTTAATTCATCTTTGATTGCTTGATGGATTTGTGGGTCAAAGTTTTGTAATGTTTTTTTATTCATATGTTAAATATATTTAGATTATAAAAATAATGGAACGCGAATTAGACGAATTTAACGAATAAAAACGAATTTGTTCTGATTCGTTTTATTCCCGCCTGCCGAGCGGGCAGGAGTCTAATTCGTGCTCTATTTATTTGAATTCAAGAGTTTCAAAAATCATAAAGTTTTTAGATAACGTTCAATTATTTCTCGGACGTTTGGAGCGACGTCTTCTGGTAGGTTATAAATATTCAACCATTCACACTCAGTAATATTTTCTCCCTTTTTTATTTCACCAATTCTGTTGGCTAAATAGTGAACAAGCACAACAACACGGCCATCAGATTTTTTATGTAGCAATGTGTCTAGTGGTTTGATAATTTCAACATCAATACCAATTTCTTCTTTTGCTTCTCGTTTGCAAGCTTCTTCTAGATTTATATCGAAATCTTCTACTTCACCACCAGGAAAAAACCAAGGTGTGATACCCGATTCTTTTATTTCTTTATTGAGTAATACTTTGTCATCTTCAATGATGACAGGGCCAGAGGCAATAATTGAGTTTGGAGGTAGAATCATATTCATATATTAATTTTTAATCAATTAAATTCTATCATTTTTATAAACAGTAAGCAAATAAATTGACCAATGTATTTATTTTTAGTATATTTTATTAGTTCACCTGACTTCGGGGTAGAGCTGTATGTGTCACTTTTGTAAACAGACAGAGGAAGAAGTTCATCATTGGTGGAAGGAGAACAAGCTCGCAAAAGGTCTCTTGAGTTCGCAGATTTGTTTGACTAGCCTGATTAGGCTGGCCGAGCATCTCAAAAAGAAGAGCAAGAAGTTCAAGAGTGGAAGTCGCGTGGATGAAAGAGCCGAGTTCTGTGATGGTTAGGCTCTTTTTATAGGGAGGAAAAGGGGCGACAATCGTGTCGCCCCGTCAAAAAATTTTACAAAATATCAAATATATGGTCTAATAAGATTAAGCAGCAATCCAGAGAGGAGGAGACTCATGTATGATGAAAAAAAAGACAGTCAAATTTTGTTTGAATTCATACGATTGACATTCAAAGATGAAGAAGAAGTTGGTGAAAGTATTCACGGATCTGTAAAGGAACTGCACATGCTGGCTTATCAACTCTTGCTCAGGTTCTATGTTCAACTGAAAAAAGAGGAAGACCCTCAAGTTGAGCTAGAGAGTAAGAAATAAACGGGGTATGTTCTATCTAGACAGACCCCGTGAACTTTGTAATAGACTATTTTAGATTTTTGGCCATGTATGTGCCAATTTTTTTATAGCCAAATTTTCGGTAGTAAGAGCGGACACCAACACCAGAAATAACAGCAATTTTTTCATAACCATTTTCTTTAGCAATTTTGTCAGCTTCAGCGACTAGTTTGGTTCCTAGACCTTTGTGTTGGGACGCAGATTTGTTGGTATCACCAACGTTGACGAGTTGCCCGTAGGTATGAAGTTCTCGGACGTAAGCTAATTTTTTTAGATCACCTAGACCAAGATATTTTTCTAAGATTTCAGATTTTTTTATTTTGTCATTGTATTCTGGTAAGCGAAGACGAAGGAATGCAAAAACAACACGGCGTTCTTTATCTTCAAAAGTGAGGAAAAATTCTCGTCCGCCTCTTGTTTGGAATTCTTCGACAAAAAGTTGAGGAGTTAATTTCTCAGCTTTTATTTTATGAATTTTTTCTGCATGTCCGACTTCACGACAACGTAGACATTTACAAAATTTACCTTGTTTGTGTAATTCTTTTTCTAGAGCTTCACGAAGATTGGTGATAGCATTACCACCTTCTATTTCATTGCTTGGGATGTCACGAATTAGACGAGAGATACGACAGTAGTAAGGTGTCAGTTTTTTCATTTCAAGCAAGGCATCAAATAATTCTTGGCTATCATAAGGTTTGTATTTGCCGGACTCAAACCAACCGTAAAGCTCAGCACTTTTGATCACAGTACAAGGATAGATTTTTACCATGTCAGGTTTTAGTCCTTCATCAGTAAAAAGACTGTCATACATTTCAACATCGTGTTTGGCAGTGGTGCCTGGTAGATCTGGCATGAAATGCAAATCTACTTTGAAACCGGCTTGGCGCAAAAGTAAAATTGCTTGGCGAAATTGCTCAACTGTGTGACCACGTTTGACGAGCTCAAGAATTTTGTCATCGGGAGCTTGGAGACCAAGTTCAATACGAGTACAACCTTGTTCTCGCATATGCCAAATAGTTTTTGGAGAAATTGCATCAGGACGTGTTTCTAGAGTTAGACCAATGATTTTGTGTTTAGCTTTTTTGTCGTTGTATTCTTGTTCAATTGCTAAAGCATTTTGTAAATCTTCGAGAGTTTTTTCTTTCCAATCTTTTTCCAACGTAGCTTTGGTTGGTTTTTTTCTCGTCAGGTCATTGCAAGCTTTGAAAGATTCCAAGATAAACCAATATTGATAGCGTAGTGGATAGGCATTCCAAGTTCCACCTTTTAGAATATATTCTATTTTGTCAGTTGGGTGTCCAGTTTTTTCGAGCATCTCGAGACGCATTTGCATTTGTCTGTATGGACTAAAAGCGAGAGCCAGGGCACGAGCAGCGGCTGGTTCGGTAGCAATATAACTCTTTGGCATTTTTACTTCTGTCGGACAGTAGATACATTTGCCAGGACAATTGTATGGCTTGATTAGAGAAGTAATAATAGCGACTCCAGACATAGAGCGGATGTCAGCTTTGCGTAATAGTAATTCAAGGTTTTTATCAGGTTTGATCCAGATAAAATCGGGACGAGTATTTTTGTTTTGATCTTTTATGTTTTTAAAATATTTTTTGTTATTTTTTGAAAGTTTATTATTTTTTAGATAACTACTTTTCTTTTTTAGCAAATTCTGGTAAGCTGTAAAAAGCTTCATGTTGGAAGGTTGTCTCGTTTTCATTTTACCGCAGATTTTACGGCGGGCATCATTAAAATCATCCTTAGTTTTGGGATGGTGAGATATTATTTCTAATAAAATTTTTTCTAATTCTTCTTCCATTTCCGTCTTCGCGTCCGCTACGCCGGACAAGTATTATTTATTAAATTTTTGTAATATTTCTTTATGTCAAGGACAAAGAAAATAATTGAGCAAAATAGGGAAGTGTATGATATCATAGCACCTCTTTTTGCTAGTACCAGACAATATATTTGGGACGATTTGAAGCCTTTTGATAAATATATTGAGCCAAATCTCAGAGTTTTAGATTTGGGTTGTGGTACTGGCAGATTATACCAGATATTCGCAAAATTTCAAGACTCTATCGATTATGTGGGTCTTGATCAAAGTGCTGGGCAATTGGCGCAATCTAAGAAAGAATTTCCGAACAACAAATATGTTCAGGCTGAAATGACACAATTACCGTTTGAAGATGCTAGTTTTGACCTAATTTTTTGTATTGCGACTTTGCATCATTTGCCAGACGAAGAGACTAGGCGTCATGCTTTGTCTGAAATGAAGAGAATTTTGCAACCAGGAGGTAGAGTATTCATGACCAACTGGAATCTTTATTCAGATTCAGCTCAAAAAACAGTAGAAAAAGGTAAGTGGCAACAAAATGAAGGAGAGTTTGTTGTACCTTGGATGAATCCAGAAGGTAAGACTTTGGGTGAAAGATATTACTATGGTTTTACACCAGAATATTTAGATAAAATTTGTAGTGAAGCAGGTTTCGTTGTAGAAGAAAATTATTATTCGAAGAAAGGTACGAAAAGCGATGTGAAGAAAGGTAATAATGTGGTGACGATTTTGAGGAAAAATTAAATCTTTTATATGGAGGGAAGAAAATTAAATAAACATCGTCCATTTCATATTTATGATGGGCATACTTATTTTGTGACGGGAAGGTGTTATAATGGAATTGATTATTTTAAGGAAAATAGTAAGAAAGAAATGTTTAGAAAAATATTGAAAGATTCAATTGAAAAATTTAATATAAAATTATTTTCTTGGGTATTATTGAATAATCATTATCATGTAATGTTTACTGTGCAAGCGCTTGACGAATTTCACTCTGTTCAATTCGTCACTCCTAAGGTTAATGAGTGGAATGACGAAATGAGCGAAAGCGAATTTCGTTATACATTGCAAAAGAAAAAGATTGTTGAATTTGTAAGAAAATTACATAAAGATACTGCACGTATTTTAAATAAACAAAATAATACTCAAGGTCGAAAAATCTGGTATCAATACTTCGATTATTGTATCAGAAACAAAACTGACTTTTGGAAGCATTTCAATTATATAATAAAAAACCCCTTCAAACATGGATTGGTTTTCAATTTGGAAGAGGCTTTTTATTATAAATATTCTAGTAATCCTGTTTGGTTGAAACGTTTTGGAATGGATGGTCTAAACGAAAGTTTTACAAAATATCTTGTTGAGGAAGTTTTTGTTGATGAATAGTTTTTTACATTCCTGTAATAAGACAAACTACCGCCCCATCAAATTTCCAGCCATTATTCATTGCTTTTAGAAGACCAGCAACGGATAAAGCTGAGTTGTAAGAGAT
>PFPL01000021.1 GCA_002793035.1 Candidatus Magasanikbacteria bacterium CG_4_10_14_0_2_um_filter_33_14 | reverse complement strand
GGGGAGTTAGAGGGGGTCCATCTTTGAAACAGACTTTTCTCTAATTTTTATGTATTTGATTCCAAATATCTTGTAAAACATTTTTTAATTCGTATTTTATTTGTTCATTCCTATATCTTACTACTTTATATCCTAATTTTTCTAAAATATTTTGTCTTATTATATCTTTCTTTTTATTTTCTTCTTCTCCGTGTATATATCCATCTAGTTCTATAATTAATTTTAATTCATGACAATAGAAATCTACTATAAAACTTTCTATACTATATTGTCTTCTAAATATTACTCCCATTTTTCTTGATCTTAGATAACTCCACAATATACTTTCTGCTTTAGTTTGATCTTGACGCAATGTTTTTCTTCTTGATTTTAAAAAGCTTTTATTGCTGTACATAAATCCTCCTTTTATTTATGTTTTTTCTTCCTCTGGACCTCCCCTAACCCCTCCTACTAGGAGGGGGATCTTGAGAGATTATCAAAATTTAATTCCTCTATTTAAAGCCTCCTCCTGCAAAGCCTTCGCCATATCCGTCTCCCCCATCACATTATACAAACTCTCCAGCTGTTGCCAGCCATTAGCAATCTTTGGGTCATTATCTATACTTTCGCGCAATATCTTAACAGCTTCATCATACTTATGCAAATTTTCCTGTACACCAGCAATCATATACTGAGTTTGTTGACGTTTTGGTGATAATTCCAAGGTTCCCTTTAAAATAGCTTCCGATTCCTCTAATAATTGTGTATTTTGTGAAGATACAGCAGCATAAATCTTGAGTTGTGCCAATTGTAAACTAACTCTAATATCCTCAGGGTGCAATTTCAAATTTTCTTCCAAATTATCCTTGGCTTGATTATAAAGAGGTTCAATTATCTGCCAATTATTATTAACTTTACTATCTTTCAAAACTTGCGCAATTATATCTGTAAAAACACGTGCAGTATCATTTCTAATATCATCTACATGAGGACTTGGGATACTAAGAGCTTTCTTATAATCTTCTTCATAAGACTGTTGGCCTGCCATTACCTTTTGCAATGCGTTCAAGGTAAATTTATTGGCTCTAGCAGCATTGACATCAGTACTATAAACAAAAAGTAAAATAACCAAGAAAACAAAAATAGACCAAGGTACTGAAACGGCTTTATTTTTTTTCATATTTTGGGTATCGTCTTTTAGCAAAAAACTATTTGCAAAAGCCAAAAAGAAAAAGAAATAAAGATAAGAAGTAGGATTCTCAAAAACGGTAGAGATACTTATCAAATGTGCCCAAAGAAAAGCAAGAGTGAAAGCAAGAATATGTACATCAATTTTTCCTTCACGATATTTTTTTATCAAAAAAATAGTGACTAATATAAATATACTAAGATACAACACCAAACCCACAGCACCTTGCACCGCCAAGGTATTCATAATCACACTATGAGCATTGTCAAACCAAGTTTCCGAAAAACCATATTCAAGAAATTGTGGATTATAATATTTGTTGAAAGCGTAATAAAAATTGTTTGGTCCCCAACCCCAGACAGGCTTTTCTTGCCAAGCGTCGAGAGCCACTCCCCACGCCATCACACGAGTATTGGTACTAGAAACATCAGTATTGAGAAGACGACCAACAGCAGGGATACCAGCTACCAAATCTGTTTTTCTATTTATAAACAACACCACAAAAATAGCCAAGATACCAACAAAACTAAGCAAAACGATTTGTTTCAATTTCTTTTGTTCTTTTAGCGTAAAAAAGTAAACAAGTCCCAAAACAAAAAAACCAACAATAAGACCTACCAAAGCACCACGTGTACCACCACCAAATATTCCCCACAATCCTAACAAACTCAAGACAATTTCCACCCAAAACCAAGAAGCTTCCATAGAAAATAATTCTATTCCCTTCTCTTTTATTTTTTCTTTTAAAGCCAGTAGAGAGCCGATAAAAAATAAAAACAAACCATAACCACTAAAATAAATGGCATTACCAAGTGTAGAAGAGACTCTATCACTTCCCTTGTTCAAAAGAATATTTGGATCAGCATATTTTTGCAAAAGTCCGATAAACATGACTACCGACCCTGCGAGCAAAAATGTACGCAAAAGCCACTTCCAATCTTCCCAAGTACGGACTACTGAGTTAATTATAAAATAATAAACAACATAGTGAGTAATGGTAAACAAGCCCAACATTCTTTCATGATTATCCCAAAAACTCTTGTACCAGTCCACCCCAACAAAAGTAGAAACAACGAAACTAAGATAAAATCCCAAAACAGCAATATTTACCCAAGAAAATTTTGGACGATATTTTTGAAAATTTGTTAACAACAATACTAAGTAAATACCAAGCATTATGAGTACCAAAGATCTAAAATAAACTATTTTTGGGACGATAAAAGGAAATATATACATCTTAGGTAACACCAAAAGTGGTATCACAAAGCTAATACCTATAATAATTTTGAGGATTTTTTCTAAAGTTTTTTGCATAAAACAGTTTAAATTAATGTAAGAACAACTTATCTAGTTTACTATTTATAAAAGACAAATGCAAATCAAAGCATTGCTTCGAATTGTGATAAATTGTCTTTTTCTTCTGTAGACTTCAAATAGTCGATATAAGATTGTAAAAGATATTTATTTGAAGCATTCATCGACAAAATTCTATTCTTCACGAATTCTGCCATAACTTTTGGATCACCATAAGAAATCAATGTCCTAAAAGCCAAAGTCAATTCCCTATTATCCTCAAAATTATAATTCAATTCATAGGCTTTATTTATTTCTTCCACAGCTTTTTCATTTTCTCCCATATTATTGTATACAAAAGATAAAATCCAATGAGATTCTCCAATACTATCATCATCTGCTACAGTAGATTTTGCCAATTCTAAGGCTTCATTATATTTACCAAGAGCAACTTTAGCTCTAATAAGACCAAAAATAAGACTCTGCCTTTTTGGAGAATACTCCAAACCTTTTGCATAAGTTTCTTCAGCTTTTTCCACATAACCTCTATTCATCCAAAAATCATAAGCATCCATAAAGGTATTACCAAGAACATAATAAACTCTAGCATCATCAGGATAATCCAAAAGATAACTATATAAAGCACTTACACCAATATAATGCATTTTTTCAGACAACGTTTTATATTTACTAGTAGCAAAATCAGGATGTCCGTGCATCCACGCCAAAATAAAATCTGCATAATTATAAGAAATATCATCTCTATACATATTATAATCAATAGCTACCGCCTTTCTATGTATATCTAATGACTTATCAAAATCTACCAAAGCTGTATAAATAGCTTTGGTCTGCCAATAACTAGCTTTGGCAGGAATATAAGCAAATCGATACAATGAAAAAACACTTACTAAACAGACTACTATAAAAATAAAATTCTTAGCTATTTTTTTTATTTTATTTAAAATAACATTATTTTTTTCTTTTTTATTAATAATACTAGCACCTTCTTTTTTATAATTAATATATAAAATATCAAAAATAACAAAAATAAAAAATAAATAAAGATAAGAAGACAAATCTTCAAAAACAAAGAAATTCCTAATAAAATGACTTACCAAAAAAGATAACAAGACTAAAAATAATATAAATAAATTCTTATCATTTCTATAAAATTTTAACAACCTTATTCCCATATAAATCAAAACAACAAAAATAGCCAAATAACTAAGCAAACCAACGATACCTACAGTAGCCAAAGTATTAAATAATACATTATGAGCATTGTCAGTCCATTCTTCACCATGACCAAATTTCAAAAATTCAGGTAAATAATTTTGGTTAGCCGCATAATAAAAATTGTCCCATCCCCAGCCAAACCAAGGCTTCTGTTGCCAACTTATAAATGCCGTCTTCCACATGACAAGACGTGTACCACCTGTGGATTGACTAAGAGATTGTGAAAAAAATCTATTAAATACAGGAACAGAGCTAACGACTTTACTATCCTTAAAAACAAACAACAATATTGGTAAAATAACAATTAAAGCCAAAGTAGTAACACCTAATTTTTTATTAACTTTACTTATATCTTTAAAAGACAACCAGAGATACAAACTAACAAAAAGTAAAAAACCTATAAAAAGGCCAATCATGTCACCACGAGTCTGCGTAGCAAATAATACTATTATACTAAAAATTATTTCAGCCAACCAAAAAAATTTATACTTATTTTTTGTAGTAATAAAAAAATATAAAGAAGAAAAGAAAACAAAAGAACAAAAACCTGCAACATAAATAGCATTACCCAAAGTAGAACCTACACGAGCACTCCCCAAATTACTCAAAAATAATGGATCAAAAATTTGTATCAAACCTATAAAAATAACTATACTACCCACAACACCAACAAAATATTTCCAAATATTTTTTAATTCTTGCCAATCAAAAACATCTCTCCAAACAATATATAAAATAAAATAATGTAAAAGGACAAACAAACCAGTCATACGTTCAGCTCTACTCCATAGACTTCTAGACCAATCATAACCAAGTAACGACGAAACAAAAATACTTATATAAAATAATAAAAGTACAATCAATAAAGGTGTAACTTTTGTAGTCCACTTTACTTTGTGTAAATTACTATCAGCATAAAAAATGTAATAAAGATAACTAATCAACAAAGTCACAGAAAAAACCTGCAGAAAAACAGCCTTATAAAAAATAAAAGGATTCATAGAATATTTTACTACTACCAAAGGTAATAACAAAACCAAACCAGTAAATAAATAAAACCATTTTTTATGCATACAGTAAAAATTAATAAATAGACTGCTTAAATAATACTAAAAATCTTAAAAAAACACAAACCCCCACTTTTTTTAAAAAAGTAGGGGTCGTGTTTTGACGTCTTTATCTGTAAGAATTTAACCTACAAATAAAATATCTACCTAAAACTTAATTAATAAGTTTTTGTAGAACCGTACAAAGGAATACCAGCTACAGGAGAGATAGCTGTTACTGAGCCATCATCCCAAGTATAAGATACCAATTGTGTTGTCAAACTAGAATTTGTACTAGAAGGATCAACAAAGTCAGCATCAGTAGTATCTACAACTACATATACAGTTTTAGCACCAGTCCATTCATTGTTAGATGACAATGCAATGTCAACTTGTGTACTTGTACTTGTATCCAAACCTGTAATAGTACCTGAACCCATCAAATGAGCAGAGTCAAAAGTAGTACCACTATAGATAGATACAGCAGCAGTATTATTACCAGCAGAGCCAGCAATCAAACTACCTGTCAATTTGACAGTAACAGTACCCAAAGTTGAATTTTGGTTACTTCCACTTTCAGCTTCAGAAGTGAAGGTAAAAGCACCTACTGGATCTTGAGCCAAAGTACCTTGTGAATCAAGAGTAATTTTAGCTACACTAACATTTGTTTTGTGTACAGCTTGAGCAGTAATAGTAGTATCACTGAAAGCAGGTATAGAAGCTACATCAGTAGCACCATACAATTTTGAGTTAGATGCTTCACCAAGTAGGATGAAATCATTAGTCAAAGAAGCTGTAGATGTAGCAAAAGTATCACCAGATCTTAAGAAACCAAGTTTCACATCTTCTGTAGAATCAGCACCACCAGTAATTGTTGCAAAATTTGCAGAAACAGTCACAAGAGATGTTTGATTTACTGGGAAGTAAGCGTCAAGTTGACCATCAGTAAATGTACAAGTACCAGCATCATTCAAATAACATTCTTTTGTTACAGTAGTACCAGCAAGATTCTTGTAACTTACCATAACTTTTGAAATGTTGTTTGCTTTAGTTGAAGAATCTACAGTAAATTTAGCACCAGTAAGAGTGAAAGATTCTTTACTTGGAGTAAATTTATAGATAGACATTACTTTGTTTGTAGTACCAGAAAGTACAACATTAGCTGTTGGAGTATTTCCATCAACAGCTACAACAATAGTACCTGCTGAAGATATAGTAGCGAATACAGGTGATGAAGCATTGATAGTAGCAGTTGTATTTTCTGTTACTGATTTGCCATCAGCATAAGTTTCTACATCGATATCATCGTCAGCATCTAAGTCAACTGATACATAAGTTGTTGCACTTATAGTATCTTTTAGACCCAATTTGACGATAAGTTTCTTTGAAACACCAGCAGACAATTTGTAACTAAGACCTGTGGCTTGTACATAGTAGTAACCACCAGCACCAATTGTACCACTTGATGAAGATAAGTTCTTTGTGAAGATTGGAGTTGAACTACCTTCTTCATAGACAGAAACAGTGTTTACAGCAGTATTAGCAGCTGTATCACCATCATTGCCTGTAATAGCACTTGATGAAGCGAATACACGCAACTTCATTGAAGTAATCTTCAAATCAGAAGCACTACCTGTAGTCAAAAGAACACCAAGAGCTTCGATATCACTAGCGCCTTTTACGACAAGTGGAGAAGCAGGAGGAGTTGTTCTAGATACTGTAAGTTGAGCACCGGCTACAGTCATTTTGTTTCCTGTAATAGTGTTTGGAACAATAGTAGCAGCACTTACATATTGTGAATTGTTAGCATATTTGACATAGTTTGTACCACTAAAATCTACAACAGTGTTAACTGTATAGTTAGATGGCATATTTGTGTCAATATCAACAACTACAGCAAAATGACGAGTAGTAGCAGCAGCAACATCAAAAGAATCTGTAAATACTTTGTAATAACCGTTACCATCAAGTGTAGTACCTGTACCGAAAGCGGCTTGTGGACCTACAACAGTTCTGTTGTTATCATCTGTATCAACAATCTTTACGTTTTTAACGTAGTTCAAGTTTGTTGTAGATGTATTTGCAGTAGTACCATTTGATGTTAAGTATACCCAAACTTTTGTATTTTTCACTGTTACAGCATTTGTAGAAGTGAAAGAAAAGTTTTGTACAGTTACACCAGTAACATTTTTACCAATGTTTTGTGCAGCAGGACCACTGTTTGATAATGTAATATCACCACCAGTTACAGTGTAAGTTTGATCACCTGAAGCAAAACTGTTTGTTAGGTCAGTTCCATACAATGGAAATTGAACATCAGTTACAACTACATCACTAGTTTCGTCTACATATAATTTTACAGTATCAGCTGTACGTCCACCATTATTGTCAGCATAGACAGTAAAGGTCTTTGTGTCACCTTTTGTAATACTATATGGAGTAGCCAATGTGAAGACTACTTTGTCACCTGTCATTGAAGCAGCAGTAGCTACATTTGTAGAACCGATTGTCAATTTTAGGTTAGCTAAGTAATCATTTGATAGAGAACCAGCATTTGTAAGAGCAATACTCTTTACCAATACATCATGAGTTGCAATACCAGCATTGATAGTACCACGACCTACTTCTACTTCAGAAGCACCCAAAGCAAAAGTACCAGATGTACCAGAATTATCAACAGTAACAGCAGAAATAGCAACAGAACCTACTGGCATGATATTTCCAGCTACGCCAGAAATTGTTTTACCATTAACTTCTACTACTTCGAAACCTTCTTGGTCACCAGAAGCAGCTTGAGTACTCAAGTCACCTACAACTGTAAGAGTTTTAGCATATGAAGACAAAGCCAATTTCACATTTGTGAAAGTAACCAAGTTTCCATCTGAAGATACTGTTCTACCACTTGTTAGACGAGTACTACCATCGTATAGATATACATTTGATAGATCATCATAACTACCAACACCTGTACGGTGTAGTACTACAGTGTCCAATGTACCACTACCACTTACATTGAATTTTGTGAATTCAACATGTGTAGCGTTCATAGGAAGAGTAGCTGTAGCAGGAGTAGAAGCACTCAAACTTACAGCAACATTACTACTTGGAGTAGGTGTTACACTTTGACCAAAGTTAGCCAAAGTATCAAGCACTGTAGCTTTTGTTACAGTAGTACCACTGTCTTCAACCATAGCGAATACTGAATCCAAAACAGTTTGTACACTAGCAGCTGCAGCACCAAGAGTGCCTTCTACCATGTGTAATTTACCATCTTGTACAAAGTAAACTGAAGCTGAATCAGATTTTTTGATAAGCATACCATTGTGTGGCTTAGCTGTTGAAACAGTTGAGCCTACTTGTGGATATACAGTTGTGAACCAAGCACTGTCAGTATCTCTAACTTTTTTAGCCCAATCTGAGCCGTATAGAGCTGAAGCGATTTCTTCACTAGCGATTTTTGATTTTGTTCCGTTAGGTTCTACTACGTATACATCTGGACTCACTACTTCTTTAATAAGCATTGAACCAGGACGATAACTTACTCCGTAAGGAGCTGTAGCAGTTTGTGGGTAAGCACTAAAACATGTTTGTGT